>DATMSL010000212.1:0-9472 GCA_035565435.1 Dyadobacter sp.
GAAATTCTGAAAACTATGTCATTCCCCGAAAGGTCGCCTCACATACGCGTACTCCCGCGCGCCAACACGCTAGACATTATCCTTAAAAACACCCATTTCCCTGACGGTCTTCTCAGTGAGACCGATCGAATTCAATGCCGCGCGGAATGGAAAGACGGAATTCCGGTTTTGGTATTTCAATTCAAAAGCGCTGTCCATGATTTCAGCGAACCGCTCGTTCCGGCCGAGCTGAAAAACAGCGAACAAGGCTGGCTCGATCGACAACCCATTCAACTAAGATTACTACTCGCCGATAGTGTAATTACAGATCAGGTGACAGAGCGGACGTTTTTCCTCGCAAAGAATGAAAGCGATGAAATCCGGAAGGTCTTCGAACTGTCAAAAGCCAAAACAATGCCGTCAGGCATGTAATATCAATGCATCGCCTGCGCATTGCCACGGCATTGTTGTTACATCCCTAACGGGATTTTTTCATCCAATCATAGCCCGTTTCATTTCTACCAATATTACATCGCTACGCGATTAGTCATTCACCCATTCACTCATCCACTCATTCACTCATTCACTCATTCGATCATTCAATCATTCAATCATTCAATCATTCCCCGTTCCACGGCGGCTCATTCACTCATTCAAAACTATCTGACTAATACCCAGGATTCTGCGGCGCCAGGTTGGGGTTTACCTGCAACTCTACACGCGGCAGCGGCATCAGGTAGTCCCTGCTCGCATTGAATGTTTCGTGAAGTTCCAGCGAGTTAGGCCCTTTGAAAACCTTCTCTCCCAGGTTCCGGCGTTTGATATCATACCAGCGTTTGTATTCGAATGCCAGTTCGAGGCGGCGCTCATCGAGGATCAGGTCGATCAATGCGCCTTTGCCGAGGCCTGTTTTCACGTCTTCCGGGAAGGCCGTTTGCCTGCCGGCCCAGTTTCTGGCCCGTGCCCTGACCTGGTTGATGTAACCCAGCGCCTCCGCATTGGGGCCATTCACTTCCACGGACGCTTCAGCAGCTATGAGCAGGATTTCTGCATAGCGCATTGCAGCGTAGTTGTGATCGGAATAGCGGCCTTCGGAATTGGAATTACCTGCAAAACGGGCGTATTTGGCAATATGCGGACGCTTGGTATTCGTAAATTCGGTATAGGGTACCAGCTTTCCGCCGACTAACAGCGAGTCCTCGAAACTCACCTCCTTGCGATAATCCCGGTCGTCCCAGGTACTGTACACTTTCAGCGACGGCACGATCACGCTCCACCCGCTGCGCGGCGCATCGCCCCCGCGTACGCCCGTCATAGGCGCCATAATGTCGTCGTTTGCGCCGCCGTCACCGGATTTCAGGCCCAGGAAGTCGATATCGAAAATGTGCTCCTTCATATTCGGGGCCTGCGGTGCTTTGAAGAGGGTTTGGAAGTCTGCTTCAAGTGCGTAGCCAAACTTATCCTTGTTGTCAATCACCCATTTCGCTTCGGTATAGGCCTTTGGGTATTGTCCCATTGTGAGGTACACCGAGGCCAGGTAGGAAGCGGCCGTACCCTTGGTCGCGCGGCTCCGCACTTCCGATGGCTGCTTGTCAGGCAACCATTGTTTCGCAAATTCCAGGTCGGCAATGATATTGGTATAAACCGTAGCCGCAGGCGTTTTGGAAATAGACTTGACGGATTCCGGGTTACTGATAAAATAATCGATATAAGGAATATCGCCAAACACCTGCACGAGGTGAAAATAGGCGAATGCGCGGATGAAACGGGCCTCAGCCATCAGCGGATTCCCGGTATTTTCGGGCAAGTTGAGCTGCTGTGCACCAAAAATGGCTGCATTCGTGGAGCTGATCACCTGGTACCACACCGGCCAGAACTGGTTGACCATATTATTGTTATCATCCATATTGAAATCGTTCACCTGCTGGCGTTCGGCCGGCGTACCACGGTCGCCGATATCCTCCATGTCGCTTCGGAGCATGAGCGCCGACACAAACTGACGGCCATAAAGCCTTTCGGTGGCGATCCAGCCATAGGCACCCATAACGGCCGTTTCCACATCTTTGGAAGTCCTGAACAAGGATTCAGGCGCCAACAAACCCACCGGCTTTTCGTCCAGGTCCGCGCAGCCCAGCAGCAGCGAAACCGCAGCGGTCAGGAATATTGATTTATTGAATAATTGCTTCATTTTGATGTCCGTTTAATGCTTTAAAAACCCAGGTTCAGGCCGATGGTGTACGATTTCGCGTTCGGGTAGCTGCCGTAGTCGAGGCCGAGGTTACGGTTGCTGTCGGTATTACCGTCCGACGAGTAGTTCACTTCGGGGTCGTAGCCTTTGTATTTAGTAAAAGTGAGGATATTCTGCGCGCTGGCATAAATGCGCAGCTTGCTGATCCTCAGCTTTTCGAGTACTGGTTTGGGAAAATTATACCCGACCGCAAGGTTTTTCATTCTGACAAAACTGCCGTCCTTAACCCACCGCGTAGATACCCTGCGTGTGCGGCCTACTGCGGCTTTGGGAACGTCGGTATGTGTATTCGTCGGCGTCCAGCGGTTCAAGGCCTCGGTGGTAGCATTGTTGATGGCCGATAGCAGATTGAGCTCCATCAGGGTATAGCTCAGCAGGTCGTTACCTTTCGAAGCCTGGAAGAACACATTCAGGTCAAATCCCTTCCAGCTGAAATCGTTGCTCATGCCCCAGGTGAATTTCGGGTGCGGATTCCCGATAATGGTGCGGTCGTCGCTGTTCAGCATGCCGTCGGGCTCGCCGGTGAGCTGGCCATTTGAGTCCTTTTTACCATTAATATCCCTAAATTTCTCCCCACCTGCAACCGTTTCGAAGCCACCACCGGGAACAAAGCTGTCACCGTCCTGGTACACGCCGTCGTAGATCCAGCCATAAAAGCTGCCTACCGGGTAACCTTCGCGCAGGATTTGCGTCTGACCCATCCCCACCATATGTCCCGGCGCCGAACCGTACAGAATGTCGGTTCCTGCTGGCAGTTTCAGGATTTTGTTTCTATTTAGAGAGAAATTGATATCGGTGCTCCATTTAAAAGCCCCCGCCAGATTGCGGGTATTCAAAGTAAACTCGATCCCCTTGTTTTCTACTTCGCCAATATTCTGCAACTGGTTGGTATAACCCGAATACTGCGGCAGCTGCACACTGAAAAGCAGGTCTTTGGTCACGCGGCGGTAGTAATCGGCCACGAGGTTAATGCGGTTGTTGAATAAACTCACATCCGCACCCAGATCGAACTGGTGTGTCGTCTCCCAGGTAAGGTCGTCGTTGGCGACGGTGGTCGGACGGACCGCGTTCACTGGTGTTCCGTTGATGATCGCGTATACATTCGAGAAGCGGGCCATGGTTTGGTATGGTTCGATGGCCTGGTTGCCCGTCAAACCGTAACTCACCCGCCATTTCCATTGACTAATCGCAGCAATATTCTGCATGAATGGCTCGCCCGACATTTTCCATGCAAATGCACCGGACGGGAACGTCGCCCATTTGTGGTTCTTGCTAAAATTCGACGAGCCGTCCTGGCGAATATTGGCCGTGAAAAGGTATTTATCGGCCAAAGAATACGTCAAACGGGCATAGTAGGATGCCAGCACCCATTCCGTCAACCCCGAATTCGGGCTTTGCCACACCGATGAGCCCCCCAGGTTCCAGTAAGAAACGGCGTCCGTGATAAAATTTTGTCCCGAACCACCCCAGGTCTCGCTGGATGATTTCTGGTAAGAATAGCCTGCCATCACCGACAAATCGTGCAGTGCCCCGATTTTTTTATTGTAGGTCAAATAATTCTCGTTCAAAAGCAAGGTGCTTTTCGAGCCGTTCACCGTTGCTGCTCCGCCTACGTTGCGACCATCGTTCAAAGTCGTGGGCGTGAATGTTCCCGTGCGGCCGCTATTCGTGGTTGCACCCAGCGTCACTCTGAATTTCAGGTCTTTAAGAATATTGTATTCTGCATAAAGGTTACCCTGGATGCGGTCGGCCAGCGACTCGTTTTGCAGCTGTGTCGCAATCGCATACGGGTTATCAATCGGATCGCTGAGGCGCCCCACCGTAAAACGACCGTTGGCGTCGCGAATCGGCTGGTCCGGCTCAAATTTCAATGCAGCCGACATCACGCCGGGCGTAAGCCCGCCCGAGCCTTCCTGCGTACGCGATTGCTGGCGCGACACCCGTTGTGCGAAGAGATTCAGGCCCAGTTTCAGCCTTTTGGTGGCATTGATATCGATATTACTCGTTACAGAATATCGCTTATAACCCGAATTGAGAATAATGCCTTTCTGATCGTAATAGGCGCCCGACACATAATACTTCACCGCCTCGCTGCCGCCTGCTACCGACAACTGGTGGTTCTGAATACCACCTCGGCGAAAGATCTCGTCCTGCCAATCGGTGTCGCCACCCAGCGGCGTAACGGTTGGCCGCGCCTCCTGTATGTAGTCGATGAACTGTTTCGCATTCAGCAAATCGAGGCGATTAATTTCCTTCTGGCTGGAAAACGATGTATTAAAATCGATACGCGGTTTCCCGGAAGTGCCTTTTTTGGTAGTCACCATGATCACACCGTTGGCGCCGCGCGATCCGTAAATGGCTGTTGCCGAAGCGTCTTTCAGAATTTCAATGGATTCAATGTCCTCGGGTGGAGGCAAAGTACCACCCACAAACCCGTCGACCACGTAAATCGGGTCGCTGCTGGCATTGATGGAAGTACCCCCGCGGATCCGCACTTTGAACGACGAACCGGGTTCGCCGTTGTTGGCCTGGATCTGTACGCCAGCCGCGCGGCCCTGCAACGCCTGGACGGTCCCGAGCGCCGGATAAGCTGTCAGTTCCTGTGACTTCACAGACGACACAGAGCCGGTAATATCGCTTTTCTTGACAGTACCATAACCGACCACGAGCACTTCTTCCAGCGATTTCTGGTCGGTTTTAAGGGCGATGTCGATCTCCGTCCGGCCGCTTGCCTGCACCTCCTGCGGCTCATAACCTACAAAGCTGTAAATCAATGTAATATTCGAATTATCAACCGCCAAAGTGTAGTTCCCGTTGGCGTCCGTGGACGTGCCCGTTTGTGTACCCTTTACAAGGATATTCACGCCCGGCAAAGGCTCCTTGCTTTCCGAATCGGTGACACGCCCCTTAATGGTCACCTCGGTACCGGCCTGCAAGCCGCTTTTCACGGAAGCTTCCGGTTCGCCCGAGCTCCATTTGGGCTGTTCCGACGGGCGAATCACGATATTTTTACCCGAAACTTCATAAGTAAGCCCCAGCGGTACCAGAAAACCTTCCAATACTTTGGAAAGCTCCTGGTTCGACTGCTGAATGGTCACTTTCCTGCCCGATTGGATCATTTTAGAACTAAAAATGAACCGGACGCCGGCCTGCTTTTCGATCTGGTGCAGGACTTTCTTCACTTCCAGGTCCTGGGCTTGCAGGCTGATGCGCTTGTTGAGCAGCTCCTGAGCGCGCACGTCCGCCGCGAACGTATTCCCGACCAGCCAAACCGACATTACCAATTGCGCGACGCTTATCCGCATAAGAACTAACCATTTACGATGGAACTGTACCGGTATTTTCATAAATTTGAACGGTTTTGTTAATTGAAACTTGGCAAAATCTTCCTCCTCATCCCATTTCCATGAGATGTGACGGTCTGCTAACCACTGAGGATATCCGAGCCGGCCATGTTGGCGCATGGGCCGGCTTTTTATTTAGTTATTTCTGCAACCCTTCCCTTCCACCACGATCCGCCCGTCGATGCTCTTGTAGCTCGCATCCACGGCTTTGCAAATCAGGTCGAGCTTCTCGTAAAGCGACATTTCGGTGAGCGTGGCGGTAATGGGGCACTCGTCCATGACGTTTTTGTCGTAAATAATATCGATGCCGTAAGCGCTCTGCAACGCGCTGAATACGGCCGAAACCGGCGCTTCATCGAATTCAAAATTGGGTGCTGTACCATCCTCGGCTACTACTTCCGGCTCAGGCACGAGGCTTTTAGTGATTTTGACGGTTTTGCGAACAAATACCACCTGCTGATTGGGCTCGATCACCATGCCCGTCAGCTCGCGGGAACTTTGCTTGTCGACCGCTTCCGGATCTTCCCTCGAAAACACGGCCACCTTGCCCGTTTTCACCGTTACCGAAACCTCCTGCTCATTAGCAAAGGATCTGACGATAAAGCTTGTACCCAAAACCTTGGTTACCAACTCATTGGCGTAGACAAAAAAAGGTCTGGAAGGATCTTTGGCAATGTCAAAAAAAGCTTTTCCCGAGAGAAAAACTTCCCTGCGCTGCGTTTCGCTAAAATGCGCGGGGTAACTCATCCGGCTTCCCGGATCGAGCGTAATGCGGCTACCATCTTCCAGGCCAACCACCAGCGGCTCTGCGGTAGTATTCACGGTTTCGCGCATTCCCGCGCTCGCCGCGGCCACAAGTTGGTCGTAGCCAATCACCTTGGGCTGTTGGTGACGAAGCCAGAACAGCCAGGCAAATCCGGCCAGCAGTACCAGCATCGCGGCAATGCGCACCGCGCGGCCCGCATACCAGGGCGAATACCCTTCTTCGAACCGATCCAGGTTGCCCGCTTCCAGCCTCTCCACGATCCGCTCCACCGCTTTTCGCTTTTCGGGATTTGATAATGAGGCATTTGCTGGCCGGATCGAAAGCACCAGCTGCCGGGCACGTTCCACCATTTCGCGTTTCTCGGGATGAGCGGCAAGCCAGTTCTGCCAGGTTTCGTCGTCCTCTCTCGTGGGGTTCAGCACCCAGTTCCTGAACGACTTATCCCAGACAAACTCCCCCAAACTGAAATCGCGGTAACGGTCCATGTTCAAAATTTAGCTTTTCAAACACCATTAGACCGTCCCGGGGGCGGGATACTGTATTTTTCTGATTTTTTTTGAAATTTTTTAAATGGAGTATTTCCGATTTAAAACGGCAGGGCCAGCAAGAGCGAAACAATGGCCTTCCAATGCGATTTGATAAACTTGAATGCCTCTTGCAGCAAATTGGAAACGGACTGGGGCTGAATGTCCATCACGAGCGCGATCTGTTCACGCTCCATATCATTGTAAAAACGCAGAAAAACGGCTTCCTTTTGCCGTTTGGGAAGTTCATTGAGCATTTCAGTCATCCGGGAGGCCAGCTGGCGGTCATTTTCAGACTCGATGAGCTGGTACTCAGCATTGAATTCGAGGTCGAAAACAATGTCCGATTCGTTGTAGTAATCCGTGCAATCCATGCGCAAGCGCGAGGCAAGGCGATGCAGCCGGCGGCGGAGCGAAGCAAGTAAATACGGTTTAGGCGGGATTTCGGCGTTCAACGCATCTTTCTTCTCCCAAACCCCCAGAAAAACATCCTGAATGCAGTCCTTGATCAATTCGCGGTCGCTGTTGAATTTGGTTCCGTAATTGAAAAGGAGGTCGTAAGTACGGTCAATAAGATGTTCAAAAGCGGTGACATCCCCCGCCAGCATTTCCCGCCACAGCTTCTGTTCTTCTTCCAAATACAGGTCGAGACGGAGTTCCAAACGGGTAAAAGGCTTCATGAAAACGAATGAATTTTAGCCAGGTATGCAGACAAAAAGCAGCCCCGGCTACATTCTTACTACCATCCATCTCATTTAATCTCCAAACAATTACACTCCGGCAACTAACGCCGCCAATATACGCCGGCAGCTTGCATTACGATTTAAACATCGGCAGCGGGTTCAGCGGATGGCGCAAAAAATTGGCGCTGATCTTCCGGATCAGAAACCAGTGGAAACCGGCATTTGGAAACTTCCGGCGCAGGCGACGGAGCATTTGCCGGTCAGCACCGAATGTAAGCAAGCCGAGCGATACGTCGGTCCAGTCCGCCTTCCGGAACGTTTCGACCGTTGCCGGAAATGCGCCATGATAGGGCCGGATCTTATGGTGCCAGTAAATCATGGCAGTAATTTCACTTACGCCGACGCCGCCTTGCGTGGTGTTCAGGTAATGCTCGGCCTGCTCGATGGAAGGCGGAAGGTAGTCGATCGTGTGGGCTGTCCAGATACCGATGTCGTGAAACACGGCTGCAATAGCATATTTATGGCGGTTAGCAGGGTCGGTGTCGCGCATCACACAGGTTTCGAAAACCCGGTGAACGTGATTGGCGTACTTTTCAAGGTCTATACCGAGCTCCTGTCTGAAACGCCCCAGGAGCTCGTCGATAAGCGGTTCATGGTTTCGCATTGCCCAAAATTTGATTGAATGCGATAATTTACAGATAATCAATGCAAAAACATCAATGATGCTTTGTCTGCCGTTTCAAACTTTTCAGCGTGCCTGCATCGATCGGAATGATTGTTCCGTGTTTGTGGCCCTCGGGAACAGCTATTTTCTTTGAAATATTGGTAAAAGTCTTAAAATCCTTGGTTCTGACCGCACCATAGGTCTTGTCGCGGTACTGATCGAAATAGATCAGCCAGTTATTCCCGACATGCGCAACCGTAGGACCTTCGGTCAGGAAACCTGTGAACGGCTCTGAAACTTGCTCATAAGGGCCAAGCACATCTTTCGCAAAGGCCACTTTGATATTGCGCTGCGGACGGGTATTGTCTTTCAATACCAGCACGTAATCGTCTTTTTTCCGCTTCGCGATCACACAATCGATCACACTGAAACCCGGATCGAGGAACAATGCGGCTTTGGAAAAAGTCTGAAAATCCTTGGTAGTCACGAAATACATGCGGTGATTGTTTCGCTCGTCTTCCTCGCCTTTTGAAAATCTGAAAGGAATTGTAGAAGCCCATATGATCACAAAACGGTCATTTTCACCATCATAAAACAGCTCCGGCGCCCACACATTCACGACCTCCGGCTCGTGTTCCATCACCGGTAAAAACCGCTGCGCCGACCAATGCACCAAATCCTTCGAACTCGCATAGCCAAAACCCTTATCACCTTTCCAATTGGTCGTCCATACAAGGTGAAAAGTTCCATCCTTGCCCCTCGCGATGGACGGATCGCGCATCAGCTTACCGCCTACTTCGGGTTTGAGATAGCCGCCTCCCAGGTCGGTCCAGTGGTAGCCGTCGTGGCTGTACGCAAGATGCAGGCCGTCGGTTGCCGGTTCCCGGAAGGAGGTGAAGAGGTAGGGTTGTTTTTGGCAGGAGGAGAACAGGACGGATGCGACAAGTAACAACAAGGAGGTTCTTTTCATTTCTAAAATTAGTGGAAACGGTTGATCATCAAAGTTTGCCATTGGAACATCAGTTGGTGGCCCATGCGAATTCGCTCTGGTATGACAGTGAAAGTTCGTTTGATATGACGTATTTTTTAAATGCAAAAGACCTGAATTTCAAAGCTACATTGGAGGTAATTTGATTAAAACGGAGTCCGATAGCATATTAAGCAAATGTTTTATTGTACATCACAGCGGTCACTTAGCCGGCTATATAACACTTCTCGCCGACAAATTGACTTTGAAAGAACAAATCTTGCTAAATGAGGGTGT
>DATMSL010000213.1:0-2631 GCA_035565435.1 Dyadobacter sp.
CTATGACAGAGTACATTTGAGCGAGTTTTTTGCAGGCAAAACGGCAGATGACCTTTCAATGGCCGGTGCCGACTGGTATGCCGAAAACGGGATACGGCTGTTTTTGTCCGATCCGGTAGTGGATATCGACAGGGAAGAGAAACTGGTGCGTTCACACCACGGGCATATAGTATATTATGACTACCTTATTATGGCCACCGGCTCCGGGGCATTCGTTCCGTCGATCCCGGGTGTTGAAAAGGACGGGGTATTTGTGTACCGTACGATTGAAGATTTGGAACTGATCCAGTCGTATGCCAAAAAAGCCAGAAAAGGCGCAGTACTCGGCGGCGGTTTGCTGGGCCTCGAAGCTGCGAAAGCATTGCTGGACTTAGGTTTGGAGGAAGCGCACGTGGTAGAATTCGCCCCGCGCCTCATGCCACGGCAGATCGACGACGCCGGTTCACGCATGCTGCAAAGCCAGCTCGAATCGCTTGGTTTGCAAATACATTTGAATAAAAGCACGCAAGAAATTAAAGGCGACGACCGCATTGAAGGAATGCAGTTCGCCGACAATAGCTTCCTGGATGTGGATATGCTCGTGATTTCGGCAGGTATCCGCCCGCGTGACGAGGTAGCCAAAATCGCTGGCCTCGAAACGCACCCACGCGGCGGTATCGTGGTGAATAACCAATTGCAAACTTCCGATCCATTCATTTTCGCGATCGGAGAATGCGCATTAGCCCACCATATGATCTACGGGCTCATTGCGCCGGGCTACGAAATGGCCGAAGTGGTAGCCACCATGCTGACGGGCGGAGAGAAGGAGTTCCTGCCTTATGATATGTCGACCAAGCTGAAATTGATCGGTACCGACGTGGCGAGCTTCGGCGATCCGTTCGTGGAAGAGCCCGCTTGCCGCACGATCCGTTACGAAAACAAAGCCAAAGGCATCTATAAGCGCATTAATGTGAGTGCCGACGGCAAGACTTTGCTCGGTGGTATCCTGGTAGGAGAGGCGGAACAATACAATATGCTACTCCAAACCTGCAAGAACAAAACCATTCTGCCGCCCGACTCCGAAGATCTTATCCTCGGCTCCCGTGGGGGCGAGGAAGCGGGCGCGGGTGTAATGAGCCTGCCCGACGATGCGCTCATATGCTCGTGCGAGGCGGTTACCAAAGGTATGATTTGCCATGAAGTAGGGGAAAACGGTCACCACACCGTGGATGCATTGAAGAAATGCTGCAAAGCCGGTACAGGCTGCGGCGGCTGCATCCCGATGGTAAAAGACTTGATCGCGGGTGTGATGAAGGAAAAAGGCGTTTATGTCCGCAATGTGATCTGCGAGCATTTCGACTATTCGCGCCAGGAATTGCTGGATTTGGTGAAAATGAATGGATTGAAAACTTACGGCGCAGTGCTCGACCATCACGGCAAAGGCGATGGCTGTGAAGTATGCAAGCCGCTTGTAGCCTCGGTGCTGGCCAGCCTTTGGAATGAAAATATCCTTGAAAAAGACCGTGCAGTGGCGCAGGATTCGAACGACCGATACCTGGCTAACATCCAGAAGGGCGGTACGTATTCGGTAGTTCCGCGGATTCCGGGCGGTGAAATTACGCCGGAGAAACTAATTGTGATCGGTCAGGTAGCGCAGAAATATGGTTTGTACACCAAAATTACCGGCGGCCAGCGTATCGACCTCTTCGGTGCACACCTGGGTGATCTGCCAGATATTTGGGAAGAGCTGATCGATGCAGGTTTCGAAAGCGGCCACGCTTATGGTAAATCTCTGAGGACGGTAAAAAGCTGCGTAGGTTCTACGTGGTGCCGTTTCGGGGTGCAGGATTCCGTGTCTTTTGCCATCGAAGTGGAGGAGCGCTACAAAGGCCTTCGCTCGCCGCATAAACTGAAATCGGCTGTTTCGGGCTGTGTGCGTGAATGTGCGGAAGCGCAAAGCAAAGACTTCGGCATTATCGCCACCGACAAGGGCTGGAACCTGTTTGTATGCGGCAATGGCGGCGCCAAACCGCAGCACGCGCAACTGCTCGCCAGCGATGTGGATAAGGAAACCTGTCTCCGCCTCATCGACCGCTTTTTAATGTTTTATATTAAAACAGCTGATCCGCTGACGCGTACTGCCACGTGGCTCAACAAAATGGAAGGTGGGATGAACTACCTCAAAGCCGTGGTCGTGGACGATGTGCTGGGCATTGCCGCAGAACTCGAACGCGATATGCAAAACCTCATCGACGTGTACAAATGCGAATGGCGCGAAGTGGTGGAAAGCCCCGAGCTCCGCAAGCGCTTCACGCATTTTGTGAACACGCCAATGAAAGACCCGAGCATCAAATTCGCCGACATGCGCGAGCAGAAGCGCGCTACCGAATGGGCATAGCGTCGGGGACCCATGGTGCTATGCCGATTCCCCGGCCGCGCTGCCCGTCGGCTGAAGCCAACGGAAATGGATTGAATATTGAAAATCCATTGCCGATGCCGCCCGTCGGCTGAAGCCAACGGAAATGGATTGAATATTGAAAATCCATTGCCGACGCCGCCCGTTGGCTGAAGCCAACGGAAATGGATTGAATATTGAAAATCCATTGCCGACGCCGCCCGTCGGCTGAAGCCAACGGAAATGGATTGAATATT
>DATMSL010000214.1:0-3468 GCA_035565435.1 Dyadobacter sp.
ATCGTGGGTTGAAATCCAGTTCAGGTTGGAGAGTTCTTTATTAGCCAGGCGTAACTCTTCATTGAGGCTCCTGTTCTGATCCTCCTGCGCCCTGATCACCCGGTAATTAATGTGCTTTTGCAAGGCATAGGAAAAACTCGAAGCCGCATTGATCTCCGATTTTCGCCAGGGCGTGCTCTTGTCTTTCACGATCTCCATCCAGAGTTCGAACGACTTGCGCGGGGAAAGCCGGACGCCGCCTTCATTCTTCAAAATAGCTTTGTCAGGATTGCCCGCCCAGTTGATCGTTTCGATTTTCTCCTGTCTCAACCACAATATCCCGTCATCCCCCGATACCATTGAATGGTAGATCACCCCGGCAGCATATTTGGAAATTTCTTTCGCGGCTGGATAAACGTTGGAGAGGTTATTCGTCTCGAACGTCTGGTTAGGATATGCATGGGACAGAAACGCGAACAGATCAATCAGCTCGGCATCCGAAGGGACCAGGCCGCTGGAATACAATTTGCCCTCCTGGTAAATGGCAACGCCTGTGGCATTTGCGAGTTTCAGCAACCACGGCGATTGATGGCTGGCTTCCATGAAGTTTTCGGTCTCGTGCAGGAGCGTGAGTGCTTCCGCGAGGGCCTTATCCACTTCTTCACCAATATTATATTCCTCAGCAACTTCACGTACCGCTATTTGCGACGTCAGGAAATGCCCCTGCAACAACGCTGAAAGGCGCGTATAATGCGGCAATATCTTGGGTGTATAGTGGTGGCAGGCAATGAGGCCCCAAAGCTTCTGGTTTTGGAGCAGCGAAATGGTCAGTGTAGCGCCCACACCCATGTTTTTCAAATATTCAATATGCATGGGCGATACGCTCCGCAGGATCGACAGGCTAAGGTCGAGCGATTGGTTGCTTTTATCGACCGAATCGTCGATTGTCAACAGCGGAACGGGCGTGTAATTGATGTCCGCGATCATCCGGAGCGGATTGCGGATGTACAGCTCGCGCGCCTGCGCGGGGATGTCCGTATGCGGGTATTTTTGGTTTGCGAAAGAAACCAGGCCCTCGCGTCGGCTTTCGGCGATTACCTCCCCATTGTACTGTTCATCGAACCGGTAGATCATCACCCGGTCGTAGCCGGTAATGCTGCGGGTTTCGTCGGCAATTTCCTGGCAGAGATCGAGTAACCCACTGGATTTCTCCATGATCGAGACGAAATTGCGCGTCTGCGTGTACAAGTTCGGCAACTGCAAAGTCCCGTCCGGAAAAGGTTCGAGTTCGAGGATCACATGATTGCCGCTTCCGTGAACGGTGGTATTGAACGAAACTCCGTTTGATGTAAACACGAACGGCTTTGCGGAATCGATGGTCTCCACGTCCACGTACACCAAGAAGTGCGAAGCCTGCTCGTCCGGAAAAACATCGGAAATGTGCTTGCCTAGTACCTTATCCGGGCCAATGCCGATGAAGTCGGCACTGTTGGCACTGCAAAACTCGATTCTGGAATCACCTTTTTTAATTCCCAGCAAAAAACCGTGAGGCTGAATGCTGCCGGGTATGTGTATGGGTTCACTTTCGCAATTTGTCAGATTGACAATGTCGCGGTTCACAATGTCCTTGATATTCATTCCTGCTGACCAGTTACGACCTGCCGGTTTGCCCGAGCCAGTTGTCAATGATGATAAAAGTTTTTTTTGCGCTGCCGATCACACCGTCCCGCTCCTCATGTCCGTCGACAAATTGGGTAAGTGCGGAGATGAAACTTTTCCACAGGTTCCCTGTTTGTAGGCCATATCCCCAGAAATAGGAAGCGCCATTTTGGGGCGTGAGGCCGAGCACTTCGTGGATATGCCGGTATAAAATCTTTCCGCCGAGCGTGGAACCTTCCAGCACGTACATAATCCCCAGCGCCTCGGCAACGGTCGAAAATTCGAAACGGTATACCGGCAACGCATCGATTTCGGCTTCCGAAAGTCCTGTCGCCAGGAGGTCGTCGATGATCAGCCGCGATTTATAACGGTCGGTCAAGTCGGTGATAACGTGGGAAATAGCAGGAAATATCTGATCCTCGCAGGCGATGGTCACCCCGAAAAGGGCAGTCAGGTAAGTCTGATAATCCTTTACGGAAACGGAGGGGGAGAGTAGCGCTTTGGAAAGTGGGTTATCTTCCAGTTTCTGGTGGCTTTCCGCCGTTTCTTGTCTTAATCGTTTGAAAAATAATTCTTGCTCTATGTCGAAAGCAGTTGCTTCACTCATACTGAATGCAAATTGAAACCTGTAAGATTAATTGGTTATCAAAAATTGTTCCACCCGCTCCGGTATTGTCGTGTTCGTCCTGTCGAGCAGGCACTTTTTGAGGACGTCTACCAGGCTGTTAAAGCTGTTCGGTTTCTGGATATACAGGTTGGCGCCGCAACGGTAGGCCGATTCCCACAGATGTTGTGAGACCGAAGTCGAAAGTACCACGATCGGCACCTGCTCGAATCTGGCCGTACTCCGGATTTCTTTCAGGCATTCGAGTCCGTTTTTGACGGGCATATTCATATCGAGAAATATAATGTCGGGCTTGTTGTCTGCGTCTTTCAATATCTGCAGAAGTTCCACCCCATTTTCAGCAACAGCAAGATCTGTTTCCAGGGGAATTTGTTCCAATGCTTCCTGAAAAAGAAAGGTATCGTCCTGGTCGTCGTCGGCCAGTATGATCCGCAAAGGGGTAAAAAGGCTCATTAATTAGGGATAGAGGTAGGTTTGGAAATGACAAAACAACCCGGGAGACACTGTTTTTGTCGACGGATAACGACAAAAATATCCGTTTTTCGGTCGCGATGGCATAGTTTTTTAATTTTTAGGGCTCAAATCATCAAAAAATGAAAACCTATTATGAAAAAGATCGCATGGAGTATCCTTATGGCAGCGACTGTGCTGGCGTTTACGAATTGTAATAACACCAAGACAGAGGATAGCAAAGAAGTTGCAGAAGAACAGAATGAAGCGAAACTGGATACTACGGCCTTGGAAGACGATTCTGAATTTGCCGTAGCAGCCGCCGATGGCGGATTAATGGAAGTACAACTGGGAGAGCTGGCACAGAAAAATGCCGCTAGCGCCGATGTGAAGAAATTCGGGGAAATGATGATGAAAGACCATTCGAAAGCAGGCGAAGAACTGAAAACGCTCGCCGCTCAGAAAAACATCACGCTCCCGGCAATGCTGAGTGACGACAAGCAGAAGAAGTACGATGACCTCGCCAAAAAGCAGGGTAAGGAGTTCGACAAAGCCTATATTTCCTTTATGGTAGACGACCATAAGGAGGATATCAGTGAGTTTGAAGAGGCTGCGAAAGATGCCAAAGATCCTGATGTAAAGGCCTGGGCGGAAGGTAAACTTCCGACTTTGAAACACCATCTGGAAATGGCCGAAGCTATTGATAAGAAAACAAAATAACCTGAACGGAATAGTCGAAGAGCCCGGGGCGAAGT
>DATMSL010000215.1:0-9495 GCA_035565435.1 Dyadobacter sp.
CTCGCGGGACCTGTTTTTTGGCAAAATGCCCGCGGCAATCTCGTTTGCGAACAAAAAGGGGCTGTATTTATCGTCCAAAAGCTCGCGGAATATCGGTGTGAATATCGTGAATGTGCCGAAAGTACAGGTCCGCATTTCGAAGCTTTACGCCAATAATATTCTGCATTACATCCATAACAACCGTTGGAGCGACTACGCTTACGTGGGCGACGACTGGCAGCCGACTGGCAATTTCAATTACAGCGACGACCGCGAAAGCCAACTGAGTGACGTGATTGTGAACAAGATTGTTGAAACTGCTAACCTGTCCAAAAGCAAGGGCGTATCCGCATTGAACATTGCATTGCCAGACGACAACAAACGGCAAGGAGTTTACCTTGTTGCTGTAAATTCGGAGGAAGAGGCATATCTCGGCGCTACCAAGCTGGTCTCCATTTCCGACATCGGCCTGATCGCCAAGCAGGGCAAGGATGAACTATGGGTTTTTGCCAATTCCATTAAAACCAATGAGCCGATCAAAGACCTTGAGTTGACGTTAGTCAGCTCCAATAATCAGACTGTACACACGGTCAAAACAGACGGAGACGGTATCGCGCACATAGAAAAACTGAGTGAAAAAGCACCCGGTTTCAAAATAGCGATGATTACCGCGAGCTCGGAGGATGATTTCAATTACCTGCTGCTGGAAGACACACAGGTACTTACATCGCGGTTCGATGTGGAAGGTTTGCGGGATAATGTATCGGGTTACCAGGTATTTATCTATGGTCAGCGCGACATTTACCGCCCGGGCGAAACCATGCATTTCAACACCGTATTACGGACCCAGGACTGGAAAACCGCCGGAAAAGTGCCATTGAAACTGCGGTTATTAACTCCAAACGGCCGGGAATTCCGGACATGGCGCAAGACGACCAACGATCAGGGTGCCGTAGAATCCGAAATCCCGCTCGATGCCGGTGTACTCACAGGTACCTATGTTCTAGAAGTATACAATGCCAATGAAGTGCTGCTCGGTTCGCAGGCTGTGAGCGTGGAGGAATTCATGCCCGACCGTATTAAGGTGGATCTCAGCGGGGCTGCGAAGGATTATATTTCAGGCCAGAAAGTATCGCTTACGGCTACCGCTACCAATTTGTTTGGCCCTCCTGCCGGCAACCGCACCTACGAAATGGATTTCCAGTTGCAGCGAAAAGGGTTTTTAGCCAAAGGTTTTCCTGAATATACATTTGATATTCCAGCCCAAACCACTTTCGAGCGCGACAGCCGCCAGGGTACGACCAATGAGCAAGGGCAAGCGAATGAGCAGTTTACATTGCTATCCGGCTTACAGGATATCGGCGTGCTGGAAGGAAAGATTTACGTGACCGTTTTTGACGAAAACGGAAGGCCCGTAAACAGGCTGCAACGCTTTGACGTGTACACCCAGCCGGTATTTTACGGCATCCGCCTGCCCGACACTTATGTGGGTACTAATGCCCCGGTACCTGTTGATATTGTGGGTGTTGGCAAGAATGGCGCATTGCAGAACGGCGCCAGCGCGAGCATCGAAGTGGTGCGTTTGGAATATCAAACGGTTGTTGAAAAAAAGTACGACCGCCTTCAATACACCTCGCGCAAGCATGAAAAGCTGGTGTATTCCAATAAATTGACGCTTTCGGGCGGAAAAGGAACATTCCGCTACGTGCCCACGGTGTCGGGCGAGTATGAGGTACGCGTGCGCCGCCCGGGCGCCGCGCATTACACGCTCGCGAATTTCTATGCTTACGGCTACGGTTACACCCAATATTCGTCGTTTGAAGTGAGTAATGAAGGCCGGGTGCTGATGGAAACCGATAAAAATCAGTATAAAACCGGCGAATCTGCTAAGGTATTGTTCAAAACGCCATTCGACGGAAGATTGCTCGTGACCGTGGAGCGTAATAATGTCCTCGAACAGCATATGCTGACCACCGAAAAAAAGGCGGCCGAGCTCACATTTAAAATCAAGGAAGAGCATTTGCCAAACGTTTTTGTAACTGCTACGCTGATCCGGCCGCTGGATGCCTCGGATATGCCGTTGACGGTCGCGCACGGTTATCAACCCATTTTGGTCGAAAACCCTGACCGGAAACTGGACGTTGCGATCACTGCCGTTGAAAAGTCGCGGTCGAAGATGAAGCAGCAGATCCGGATCAAAACTGAACCGAATGCGGAGGTGACGCTGGCGGTGGTCGATGAAGGCATTTTACAGATCAAAAACACCAAGACGCCGGATATCCACGGGCACTTTTATCAAAAACGTGCCTTGGAAGTTTCCAGCCACGATTTGTATGCGCAGCTTTTCCCGGAACTGACCATTTCAGGGACATCGAGCTCGGGTGGTGACGGCTATGACCTCGAAAGACGAATTAACCCGCTCAGTAATGGCCGCACGGAATTGGTGTCGTTTTGGAGCGGCCAGTTGAAAGCGAATGGCAGCGGTGATGTGGCTTTCGAGGTCAATATTCCGCAGTTCAGCGGCGACCTGCGCATTATGGCAGTGGCTTATAAGGATAATGCATTCGGTTCAGCCGCCAAAAATATGAAGGTCGCGGATCCGATCGTGATCAGTGCAGGTTTGCCGCGTTTCCTGAGTCCGGGTGATGAGCTGGTGTTGCCGGTTAATATCAGCAATACAGAAGCCAGGGCCACTAATGCGACGGTTTCGGTGCAGCTTTCTGGGCCGTTGGCGGCAGGAGCAGCACCTATTACGCAAAATATCACCATACCAGCCGGAAAAGAAAGCCGCGCGACGTTTGCGGTGAAAGCTGCGACGGCCATTGGAATAGGAAAAGTGGTGGTGAAGGTGAATGCATTTAAAGAAACCTTCATTAATCAGACAGAAATTACGGTCCGCCCTGCTTCACCATTGCTGAAAACCAGTGCCTCGGGGCTTATTGCAGCCGGTAAGCAAGGGCAAATCGATCTCCGGTCATCGTTCATACCCGCAACGAGCAGCAGCCAGGTTGTGTTGAGCCGTTCGCCGCTGGTGCAAGGCGGAGGAAAGGCGTTATCCGCATTGTTGGGCTATCCTTATGGTTGCCTGGAACAAACGGTATCCAAAGCTTTCCCTCAGATTTACTTTGCGGACCTTACCAAGGCAATGGCCGCGCCGGTTTACACGGTCAGGAGCGGAGAAAGCGATTTTAATCCAATGACCAATGTGCAGCAGGCCATCCGGAAAGTGGAATCGCAGCAGCTTTTCAACGGGGGAATGGGTATGTGGCCGGGCGCGCAGCTCGAAGATTGGTGGGCTACGGCCTATGCGGTACATTTCCTGGAAGAGGCGCGCCGGGCAGGTTTTGAGGTCAATGCTAAAACGCTCAGTCGGGCGGTGGAATATCTGACCGCGCAAAGTGGTGCCACTGCGAATAGAGAGGTCATTATTGCCAGTACAAATAATGGATTGGCCTACGAGGGTCAGCCGAAAGGTACTCAAACGAAAAAGACGGTGGCTCGTCGGGAAGCCATTTATTCCCTTTATGTCCTGGCATTGAATGGACACCCGAATCGTGCTTCAATGAATTATTACAAACAAAATCCGCATTTGCTCACGCAGGATTCCCAGTATCTGCTCGCAGGTGCTTTCCAACTCGCAGGAGATGCGCGGAGCTTCAATGCATTGCTGCCTAAGAAATATGTAGCGGAGAATGCCGGGCATTATTACGACAATAGCTATTCATCCCCACTACGGAATATGTCGTTGGTTTTGAATACGTTAATTGAATCTGATCCTTCCAATGCACAAATCCCGGTATTGGGCCGCCAGCTTTCACTGGCCATCCAATCGGCGTCGTACCTGAACACGCAGGAAGCGGCATTTGCGGTGCTGGCTTTGGGTAAGCTGGCGAAAAAGACATCCAAATCGACGGTAACAGCTTCTGTTTCGGCAAATGGCAAGTCGCTGGGTCAGTTTTCGGGCAAGGAGTTGAAGATTTCAAAAGGCATTTTGAACCAGAACCTGCTGGTCAAAACGCAAGGCAAAGGCGATCTGTACTGGTTCGCGCAAACGGACGGTATGTCCGCAACGGGAAGCTACGCAGAGGAAGACCAGGGCATCAGCATCCGTCGGCAGTTCCTGACACGCAATGGCGCGCCAGTGCAAACTTTCCATCAAAATGACCTCGTGGTTGTGAAGCTGACGCTCAACAGCACAAACGGTTTGCCCGTGGAAGACGTCGTCGTTACGGACCTGCTGCCCGCGGGCTTCGAAATAGAAAACCCGAGGATCACCGAGCCGCGCGACATGCCATGGATCACCAATGCAGCTGTTCCGGAATACTACGACATCCGAGACGACCGCATTCATTTCTTCACCAACGCCGACGGCCAACCTAGGACATTCTACTATCAAGTCAGAATCGTAGCCAAAGGCACATTTACGATCGGGCCGGCGGCTGCTGATGCGATGTACCGCGGCGAATTCCGTAGCTATTCAGGCGGCGGCAAGATTACAGTTGAATAGATCAGAAAGAGAAACTACGCAAAATCAATCCACCGATGATGGCTCCCGCAATGGGGGCCACAACGGGGATCCAGCCATAACCCCAGTCGGAGCTCCCTTTGTTGGGAATAGGCAGGATCGCATGGGCAATGCGTGGGCCGAGGTCGCGTACGGGGTTGATCGCATAGCCGGTAGTACCGCCAAGCGATAGACCGATACTCCAAACCAGCATACCCACCAGGTAAGGCGCTACACCCGACGGAATGCCGCCTTTTGCAGGATCGGAAGTGCCGGCATAGCCGATAGCTACAATGCCGACGATCAATATCATAGTCGCGATAAATTCACTCAAAAAATTGGCACCGGTACTTTTAATAGCGGGTCCGGTTGAAAAACAGGCCAATTTGGACCCGCCATCCTCGGTAGCACCCCAGTGCGGCAGATATTGCAGCCATACCAGCACAGCCCCCAGAAATGCGCCGATCAGCTGGGCCGGGATGAAAGTTGACATAAGGCTGTAATCATTTTGAAGGACCGCAAAGCCCACGGTTACCGCGGGGTTCAAATGCGCTGCGGCACTGCCGAAAGCATTGGCTGTGAACACCCCGAACATCACCGCGAACGCCCAGCCCGCGGTAATGACGATCCAGCCACCGCTTTCGCCTTTGGTTTTTTTCAACACGACATTGGCGACGACGCCGTTGCCTAACAAAATAAGAACCATGGTTCCGACTAATTCTCCAATGAAAGGCGAAGGCTGCATGTGCTTTGTATAATCAAGGTTAGTAAACGAATATGCGAATAGTTTTATAATTTCTATTTCCAATCCCAAAAAGAATTTTTCATTCTTGTTTTACCATTTTAGGACCGTGAATTCTGCTAACTTTGCCTGATAATCAATTTTTGTATTGAAAATCATGTCATTAAATCAGCTTACGGCGATCTCTCCGGTTGATGGCCGTTATTACAAACAAGTATCTGAACTTTCGGCTTATTTCTCGGAATATGCCCTGATTTACTACCGGGTGTATGTGGAAATCGAGTATTTCATTGCACTCTGCGAAATTCCCCTCCCTCAGCTATCCGAATTTGACAAGAAGAAATACGCGTCATTGCGCAAGATCTATGAAGATTTCAGCGAGGAAGACGCATTGCATATAAAGGACATCGAAAAGGTGACCAACCACGATGTGAAGGCGGTCGAGTACTTTATTAAGGAGCAATTCGAGAAGCTGGGCATCGAATCTTACCAGGAATTTATCCATTTCGGCCTCACTTCGCAGGACATTAACAACACGGCGATCCCGCTTTCGCTGAAAGACGCGATGGAGCGGCAGATTAAGCCGCTGTTCCGCCAGGTGCTTTTCGTACTGAAACGCATGTCGATCGAATGGAAGAACGTGCCGATGCTCGCATTCACGCACGGGCAGCCTGCGTCGCCTACACGGGTAGGTAAGGAGTTTTTGGTTTTTGTGGAGCGGCTGGAACGCCAGCTCGAAATGCTCGACAAAATCCCGCATTCGGCGAAATTCGGTGGAGCGACGGGTAACTTCAATGCGCACCACGTCGCTTATCCTAAACAGGACTGGATGGCATTCGGCCACCATTTTGTGGAAGGATTAGGGCTGAAAAGAAGCCGCCACACGACACAGATCGAGCATTACGATAATCTGGCTGCTACTTTCGACTGTCTGAAACGCCTGAACACGATCCTCACAGACCTTAACCGGGATATGTGGACTTACATTTCAATGGGCTATTTCAAACAGAAGATCAAAGCAGGTGAAGTGGGTTCATCGGCGATGCCGCATAAGGTAAACCCGATCGATTTCGAAAACTCCGAAGGTAACCTAGGCCTTGCGTCGGCATTGTTTGAGCATTTTGCGTCCAAACTGCCCGTTTCCCGCCTGCAACGCGACCTTACCGATTCCACAGTATTGCGCAACATCGGTGTGCCCATCGCGCATTTGGCCATTGCTTTGAACTCGCTGTTGAAAGGCCTCGGCAAAGTGGAATTGAACGGCGAAGTATTGAAAGCGGAACTGGAAGAAAACTGGGCGGTTGTGTCCGAAGCAATCCAGACGATCCTGCGCCGCGAAAGCTATCCGAAGCCTTACGAGGCATTGAAAGAGCTGACGCGTACCAACGAAAAAATCACGCACGACTCCATTTCGCGTTTCATCGAAACACTGGACGTATCCGAAAAAATACGGGAAGAACTGCGTGCATTGAGCCCTTTCAACTATCTGGGCGTTGTAGAAGAGACTTTTTAAGGAAGTCAGACCCCCAATTCATCCCTGATCTTCTCCTGCCAGTCGCGTGGGAGAAGATCCAGCAAACTCACTTCACATAACGTCGCGATGCGACAGTAATGCTCCATTTCAATTTTGGTGGTGCCGGTTTCCCATTTGTGATAACCTACCTGCGAAACGCCGAGCATATCGGACATTTGTCTTTGAGAAAGCGCATTATCTCTGCGGTACCTAATCAGGATTTGCGAAATAACCATGGTGTCGGTTTAAAGCGTGAATGCTTTGAACCGGGGCGAGGCGGTGGGGTAATGAGTAGCGTGAGTAGTAGTAATGATTGAATGATTGAATGATTGAATGATTGAATAAGCGATTATTCGGTCATTCAATCATTCAATCATTCAAAATTAAGAAAATCATCCGCATTTGGACGACCCGCAATCCTTGCACGTTAAGCATCCTTCCTGGTACAGCAAATTTGTTGAGCCGCAGTTCTGGCATTTCTGCTTCACGGCTTCGGTACCGTCCGGGATATAACGTTTCAATGCACGCGCCACGCCGGCTTTCCAGGTGTTGATCGCCTCGTCGAGTTGGAGGCTGCTGATGAGGTCTACTACCTTTTCGATCGGCATTCCGTGGCGTAATGTGCTGGAAATCAGTTTGGCGTAGTTCCAGTATTCAGGATTGAACTTGTAGGACAACCCTTCGATCGTGGTTTTGTAGCCGCGTGTGTTTTTGTATTGGAAATCATAACGCGAGCTGCCATCGGCTTCCCGGTTTTTGATAATCAAACCCTCGTTCACCCAGCGGGGAATCAGGATGCCATCTTCATCGTCCGCAAAACCGGTGAAAATCTCGTACGGACGACCGTCGATCAGGCCAATAAACGCGATCCATTTATCTTTTTTATTCTGAAAACGTACCACATCGGCTTCCAGCGTTTGCGGGCGCTCGGTCGGGAATGGCATTGGACTTCCGTCTTTCGGCTCTTCTTTTTTTTCTGTATTGGAGATCAAAACGCCCGAACGTGAGCCGTCGCGATACACCGTAACGCCTTTGCAACCCGCTTTCCATGCCTCCATGTAGCATTCGCCCACGAGCTCTTCGGTAACGTCGTTCGGCATGTTGATGGTCACGCTGATCGAGTGGTCGACCCACTGCTGGATCGCACCCTGCATTTTTACCTTTTTGAGGTAATCCACATCGTTGGAAGTGGCTTTATAGTAGGGCGATTTTTTTACCAGCTCATCGAGGTCTTTCTGCGCGTAATTTTTAGTGGTATCAAAGCCGTTAATCTCCATCCATTGCTTAAAACGGTGATGGAAAACCACGTACTCTTCCCACGAATCGCCTACCTCGTCGACAAAATCCACGCGGACATCCTTGTCGTTCGGATTGACTTTTCGTCTTCTTTTATAAACCGGAAGGAAAACCGGCTCGATACCGGAGGTTGTTTGAGACATCAAACTCGTCGTGCCGGTCGGTGCAATCGTCAGCAATGCAATATTCCGGCGGCCGTATTCGAGCATTTCGTAATACAGCTGCGCGTCGGCCTCTTTCAGGCGGTTGATGAACGGGTTATTCTTTTCCCTCTCGGAGTTGAAAATCGTGAATGGGCCGCGTTCCTTAGCCGTGTGAACCGATCCGCGATAAGCTTCCAGTGCGACGGTTTTATGGATTTCCACCGCAAATGCGTTGCCCTCGTCGCTTCCGTAGCGCAGACCCAATGCAGCCAGCATATCGCCCTCAGCGGTAATACCGATACCGGTACGACGGCCTTCTTTGGCTTTGGTTTGGATATTTAACCAAAGATTACGCTCCACACGTTTCACTTCGGCATCTTCGGGGTCTTCATCAATTTTTTGCAGGATCGCATCGATTTTTTCGAGTTCGAGGTCGATAATATCGTCCATCATGCGCTGCGCCGCCGCAATATGCTTTTTGAATAGCTCCCAGTTGAACCGGGCTTTGCTGGTAAACGCATCTTCTACGTATGAGAAGAGGTTAATGGCCAGCAAACGGCACGAATCGTAGGCGCAGAGCGGGATTTCGCCGCAAGGATTGGTCGAAATGGTCTGGTAACCAAGGTCCGCGTAGCAATCAGGCACGGATTCGCGGATAATGGTAT
Organism: Dyadobacter sp.; assembly: GCA_035565435.1. Classification (GTDB taxonomy): domain Bacteria; phylum Bacteroidota; class Bacteroidia; order Cytophagales; family Spirosomataceae; genus Dyadobacter. Next base: position 8,843 of record DATMSL010000215.1, read on the forward strand.
CCCAAAACAAAATACCCGGCTCGGCCGACTGCCATGCATTATGCACGATCTTCTTCCAGAGTGCCGTCGCGTCGATGTCTTTGATGTGCGAGGGGTTAGCGCTTTTGATGGGATATTGCTGGCGGTAAGCGGTCCCCGAATCCACTGCTTTCATAAATTCATCGTCGATCCGGACCGAAACGTTGGCGCCGGTAACCTTGCCCTGTTCCATTTTGGCATCGATGAAGCTTTCGGAATCGGGGTGTTTGATGGAAACCGAGAGCATCAATGCGCCCCTGCGGCCGTCCTGCGCCACTTCGCGGGTGGAGTTGGAGAAACGCTCCATAAACGGCACAATACCGGTCGATGTGAGCGCCGAGTTTTTTACGGGCGAGCCTTTCGGGCGGATATGGGAGAGGTCGTGACCCACGCCACCGCGCCGCTTCATGAGCTGGACCTGCTCCTGGTCGATTTTCATAATACCGCCGTACGAGTCGGATTCGCCATTATTGCCGATTACGAAGCAGTTGGAAAGCGAGGCGATCTGGTAAGGGTTACCGATGCCCGTCATCGGGCTGCCCTGCGGGATAATGTATTTAAAATCCTTGATCAGATCGAAAATTTCGGCTTCGCTCAGCGGATTTGGATAGCGCTGCTCGATGCGTGCGATTTCC
>DATMSL010000216.1:0-3265 GCA_035565435.1 Dyadobacter sp.
GCCCTTGTACTAGCCGACTTGCCGGGTGACGATCTGTTGTTATGCCAAATTACCTCCCAAAGTTCCAAAGATATTTTTGCTGTCCCATTGCTGATAAGTGATTTTTTGAACGGAACATTGCCGGTAAACAGCTTTATCAGACCGACACGTCTTTTTACCGCCGACAGAAACATCGTAATCAGAAAAGCCGGATTAATTCGCGCAAAGACGATCAATGATGTTACGCAGACGATTATCAAGATTGTTCAATAGCCTGCCGAGGTTCCTCTAATTTTTCGAGCAGCACCAATACCTCTTCCCAGCTATTCACCCTTGTATGTCTGTCAACACCCCTGTTATGCCCCGCGGTGAACAAAATAGGCTTGCCTTTGTGAAAATCCAGGTTTTTGAAGTGGTCGTCGATGAGATAGTCAGTGTTAATGACACTTTTATCGCCACAGAAGATGATGTTTCTCCAGGTAATGGACGGGAAATGCTCGGCCAGCCAGTCGTACTTTTCAGGTAGGGAATTGGGGAATTCCATGGCTGCTGACACGATGTAAACGTCGTAATTTTCCTGCAATTTGATAATGGCCTTCTGCGCGCCGGGGATGAGCGGTGCGTAACGGAAAAAGCCGGGTTTGTAGAGGAGGCTCCGCGCTGCCAGGGGATCGGGAAATGCCTGATCTTCCGGGATGCCGTGCATAGCCTCCTTTGTGACCGTTACGCCAAATGCCGCTTCGTAGTGGTTGATCCAGTTAGCTTCAATGTCTACGATGACATTGTCCATATCCACTGCAATCGATTTTCTCATGATGTAATCTGTTAGTATTTGCAATTATTTGCAACAAATGTAATCTATTTATGCAATATTTTGCAATATTAAATTTAAAATGTTTGTTAAATTTGCAGGCATAATCGGGATACCAATGTTAAAAGAAGAACGTTTCCAGATCATACTGGACCAGTTGGGGCATGAACAGAAAGTCTATCTGGGACATCTGAGCACGCTTTTGAATGTATCTGAGGATACGGTGAGGAGGGATATCAAGGAGTTGGCCGACCAGGGTTTGCTCAAATCGGTGCGTGGAGGAGCGGTACCGCATTCGCCGGGGCCGCACCATTTCCGTGACCGGATCAAATACGATAACGACCAGAAGCAAATTATTGCAAAGAAAGCGCTGCAGTTCCTCAAAGACGGTCAGGTAGTGATATTCGATGGTGGTACCTCGGCGATGTTGATCGCCCAAATGCTTCCCAAAGACCTGAAATTGACGGTCATTACGAACAGCTTCCCCATTGCTTCTATTCTGGAAGAGCACGAGCACGTTGAAGTGTTGTTCGCTGGGGGGCGTCTGCTGAAAGACTCTTTCGTGACAATCGGCAATGATGCCATTCAATTTTTCAAAAAATTCCGGGCGGATGTTTGCCTGTTGGGTATTTGCAGTATTCATGCGGACCTCGGGGTAACCGGGCCCGACTTTGAAGAAAGCGAAGTGAAACGAACGATGATCGAGTCCTCCAAGGAGGTGATCGCATTGGCTACGACTGAAAAGCTGGGCACGGCCGAAGCGTACTATGTTTGCCGGACGGAGCGGTTATCAGTGATCGTTACGGATAAAGATTCTGACAAAGAGGAATTTGATATTTACAGAAAGCTGGGAATCAGTTTGGTCTGATTCCCGGATTCCGTTTATTTTTTGGTAGTTTCTTCAATTTTGAAAGAAGTATCGTCGATGCTCTTCGTGTCCTGATTAATGGCATTCGAAAAACCGAGCATAAACGAAATTGCCATCCGCAGAAGCCATTTCCGCAGAAAGAAAACCGTTCGTTTGATTCCCATTTCTCATTTGACTTTAAATGGAGTGTAGAGGCATGCGCGCATAGCACAGCCCGGATGCGCGTTTGCGCAAAATCACAGGCACCTGCGAAATGCAGAAGCCGGATTATGAATGGAAAATGGAATGGCCGTCGGAGGCAAGTGAACGGCTTCGGAAATGCTGATTTTGAACGTGAAGTTCAGCAAGAGCCCGATGAAACGACAACGCGGGATATCGGTAAACAGAAGCGGTTAATGAATTGGAAAGGTCGGTGAGCCTGTTGTATTGTGCGTTTTTGAAGTAAACAAAACCTGCGGCACGAGCTTTGGAAAGCTTTTGGCAATACTCGAAACCCGGGATGCGCTTTTGAACAATGTTATGGCCGGAGAATAGCTGCTCGGTCCGATAATGTCCAAGGGAATTGCTTTCGCGAAAATGAAGGACACTGACGGACAATACCGTCAGAAATAGCCATTTAAAAAAATAGTTTCCTTTCATAATCGCGCAGTTTCAAACTATCTGGGGGCCATTCTGATCGCGCCGTCGAGGCGGATAACCTCGCCGTTCAGCATCGGATTTTCAACTATGGATTTGGCCAGTAATGCATATTCCGAAGGCTTTCCGAGCCTGGACGGAAAAGGAATCTGTTGCCCCAGCGAAATGCGGGCCTCTTCGGGGAGCCCCATGAGCAATGGCGTTTCGAAAAGTCCGGGAGCGATAGCCATCACGCGGATGCCGGACTTTGCCAAATCGCGTGCAACCGGTAACGTCATGCTCACAATGCCGCCTTTGCTAGCCGCATAAGCGACCTGGCCCATTTGCCCGTCATAGGCAGCAACCGATGCCGTATTGATAATGACGCCGCGCTCGCCTTCTGCATTCGGCTCGTTCTTCTCCATGGCAAACGCTGCCAGGCGCATCACATTGAATGTGCCAACCAGGTTGATGCGGATAGTCTTCTCAAAAAGCTCGAATGAATGTGGGCCGTAAATGCCGTCGGCCTTGCCAATGATCTTCCGTGCGGGCGCGATGCCAGCACAATTCACTACAATTTGAATGCTGCCGAAGATTTGCAATGCAGCATCTAGTGTATTTTGAACCTCGCTTTCGCTGGTGACGTCGGTTTTGAGAAATTTAATCTGCCCGGGGAATTCGCTTTCAAGTGCCTGTCCGGCAGTCTCATTTAAATCAAGAATAGCAACCTTCGCACCCTGACTTACAAATAGCCTCGCAGTCGCTTCTCCAAGGCCGGAGGCGCCGCCGGTGATGAGGGCAGTGGAATTGGGTAGTTGCATAAGGTGGTTATTTCCTGTGCAGATGCTCCGGAAGCGGATTTGCTTCAAAGAATTTGCGCGCACGTTCCGCTTTCTCCAAGGCGACTTTTGGAACTGGAAGATTGTCGAGGCTGGGGTCGTACGTGAATTTCCCAGGTTTGATTGTTTTTCTATCTAAAATTTTCATTTTTC
>DATMSL010000217.1:0-11489 GCA_035565435.1 Dyadobacter sp.
GTACGATAAAAAAACGGAGAACATGCAAACCGAAGAACAACTCAAGGAGCTCGTCAAGCAAAAATACAGTGAGATTGCTTTGCAGGATAAGGAGACCAATCAATCATCCTGCTGCGGCTCAGGTAGCTGCTCAACCGAAGTGTATAACATCATGAGTGATGATTACAGCGAATTGAAGGGATACAATCCGGACGCCGACCTTGGCCTGGGCTGTGGATTACCAACTCAGTTTGCCAAGATCAAAAAAGGGGACACGGTCATTGATCTGGGCAGCGGAGCAGGTAACGATGCCTTTATTGCCAGGGAAGAAACGGGTATCGACGGACGTGTAATCGGTATCGACTTCACCCCGGCTATGATTGAACGCGCGAGGATCAACGCCGAAGCCCGCGGCCTTCATAATGTCGAATTCCGGCAGGGGGATATTGAAAGGATGCCGGTATCGGCAAATGTTGCCGATGTGATTGTCAGCAACTGTGTGTTGAATCTGGTACCAAACAAGGACGGCGTTTTTAAGGAAATATTCCGGGTTTTAAAGCCAGGCGGCCATTTCAGCATTTCCGACATCGTATTGGTCGGCGACCTGCCAGAAGGCCTTCGCTCTGCCGCTGAAATGTATGCGGGTTGCGTAGCGGGTGCTATTCAAAAAAATGAATACCTGGAACTGATCGAAACAAACGGCTTCAAGAACGTGACGCTTCAGAAAGTGAAAGCCATTGTGATTCCCGACGACATCCTCACTAATTACCTGGATGATGCTGGGATAGCTGCCTTTAAATCAGGCAGTACCGGCATTTACAGCGTTACGGTTTACGCTGAAAAACCTGCCGGGAGTTGTTGCGCTCCCGGCTGCTGCGATTAATCTTTGGTTGCCACCCTGGCCCCCTGGCGCAGATCATTCCGGGCATTCACGACGATTTTGTCTCCCTTTCGAAGATTTCCGAAAACCTCGGTGAGGTTCGAGGACTTCTGCCCTGTCCGTACATCCACAAACTCCGCATTACCGGCATCGTCCACGCGGATTACATATTGTCTTTCGGTGGATGCTACGACGGCGGTAGCCGGTACGGTGAGCGCGCCCTCGGTTGCTTCCGGAACAAGCGATACTTCCGCGAACATCCCCGGTTTAATGCGGCGCGAAGCGTTGCTGACATCAATTTCGACCGTCTCGGACCGGAATTTTAAATTCATATTTCCGGACCGCCGACTGATCGTACCCTTGAAATTTTCGCCGGGCATCGCATTGATATGGTATGTAACAGGCTTGCCTTTTTTCAGGCCAAGGCTGTAATTTTCGGGTACATCCACCACCAACCTGAGGCGATCCTGCTGTTGCAGATTCAGCATCGGGCCGGCCTGTTTCAGCCCCGCACCTACCAATGCGCCGGGGTGTACGTTACGTTCGGTAATGATGCCGTCGAATGGCGCGCGTACGGTCAGGTAGTTTTTGATTTGCGTCAATGCGGCCAGATTGGCCTGCTCGCCCATGGCAGAAGCACTGTCGGCCATCATTTTGGCTTGCGCACTTTCCAGGTCGAGTGCCGACACCGAGCCTGTGATGCGGGTGCTGGCTTTCAGCCGACGGAAATGTTCTTTACTGGCCACCAGCACGGCCTGAGCTTTGAGGTAATTGGAGCGCGCGGCCACCAGTTGCTGCTCGGTTTCCGGCGCTTCCAGCACCATCAAGATCTCTCCCTTACGTACCTGCGAGCCACGGTCGACCAGTACTTTCTGCACAAAACCGTCAGCCTTTGGATAAATACTTACTTCCTGGAAAGCCATGAATTCGCCCGGAAGCTGGATTTCCTGCCCGACTTTTCCTTCCGACACCTCACCTATCTGGAAGGAAACAGCGTCTTTGCCCCTCCCTTTTTGCGCCGGTTTACTGCCGGAAGATTCGGAAGAAGAACAGGAAGCAAAAAAACCAAGCCCGAGCAACCACAGCAGGCCACTATATCGATTCGTTTTCATATTAGGATAGTTCTGAATGTAGGGAGCCATTGGCAGACAATGCGGGCCGGGCCACTTCTGCGGGTTCGGGCAACAGTGACGGATCGCGCAATGGTGTTTTCTTTTGAAGTAATACATAAACCTGGGGAACAATGTAAAGTGCCGCCAACGTAGAAGCGACCAGCCCGCCAATCACCGCCCTTCCCAACGGAGCTACCTGCTCGCCGGCCTCTCCGGTACCGAGGGCCATAGGCACCATACCTGCAATCATTGCGAAACTGGTCATCAATACCGGGCGCAAACGTAATGCGGCGCTATCCATGGCTGCACGACGCGCGTCGCGATAGTCCCAGCGCAAACGTTCGGCATTGGTAACGATCAGGATTGCATTGGCAACAGAGATACCCGTGGACATGATAATGCCCATGTAGGACTGCAAATTCAAAGTACTGCCCGTCAGCAGCAGCGCGCCGATGGAGCCGGCGATGACCGCGGGAATGGTGGACAGGATCACGAGGGATAATTTAAATGACTGATAATTAGCCGCCAGCAGCAAAAAAATCACCAGTACCGCAATGCCAAGACCCGTTTGCAGGCTATCGAGCGTTTCAGTCAGAAGCGACGACATACCTTTTACCTGCGTTACAACGCCTTTCGGGGCTTCACCGAGCGAAGCAATGGCCAGCTCCACCGAGCGGGTGGCCGTGCCCAGGTCCTGGTGATGGATATTGGCCGACACCGTCACAAAGCGCCTGGGCCCCGTACGGGAATATTCCCCCGGCAAAGTATCGACCGAAAATGTGGCCACATCGGCCAGTACCGGCCTCGCCTGCCCTGCCACGAGCGGGATTTCCTGCAATTGGGCTAGGTTCCGCATGGCATATTCAGGAATTTGAACCTGTACCTGATAGGTATATGCGGCCCTCTGGTCCAGCCATTGGTTTTTCTCGGTATAACGGCTCGACGACGTGGATGCGGTAATGGAACGTGCCGCTGCTTGCAGGCTCATACCCATCACGGCCAGTTTCTGGCGGTCGAGCTTGATATTAATGACCGGGAATTTGAGCGGCTGCACAATGCGTACGTCGCGCAAGTGTTCCTCTTCGGAAAGTTTCTGCACCAGCTTGTTGGCATACCCTTCAATGTCTTTCATGTCCCGCCCGGCTATTTGCACTTCAATGGGCGTGAATGCGCCGCCGCTCATGAGTTTTTCGGTCAGGTCTGCCGGTTCGAAGGAAAGGGTGATGTTGGGCATTTGCTCGTGTACGAGTCCGCGAATACGTTCTTTCAAATCCTGCATATTGGTTTTGTACTCCGCGTGCAGCCCTACTTTAATCACGGCGTCGTTGGGACCGCTGGTACTGACGTAGAGGTTCGAGGTCGCGTAATTCGTAGGAACCACGCCCACATAAGCTGATGAAACGTCAAGATTGCCATCGGCCGCTTCGTCGACGAGTGCGAGAAGTTTCCCAACTTGTTCCTCGGTCCGTTCCAGCCGGGTGCCATCGGGGGTTTTCATACGGATTACCATCTGGCCCGAGTTAATTTGCGGCAGCATATCTTTCCCGATGACCATAAAACCCCACGCGGCCAGCGCGAGTATCACGATCACATAAACACCCACGACCCACGTGTTCGCGCGCAACAGCTTCCGGCTTTGCGACACGAACCCATGGCGTACGCGGTCAAAGAAAGTGGAGGTTTTACTTGCATCGTCGTGTGTGGTGTGGTTGGAAGATGAATGCTCTTTCAGCATCCAGTTGGCCAGAATCGGCACCAGGCTCTGCGCGAGCAGGTAGGATACGGTCATCGCAAAACCGATCGAGAGCGAAAGCGGCAGGAACATCGCCCGCGGCACACCCGACATGATGAATGATGGCGCAAATACCGCGATAATGCAAAGCAGGATCAGCAACAGCGGCAATGCGACTTCCTTACAGGCATCATAAATGGCCTGCCTCCGCTGCTTGCCCATTTCGAGATGCTGGTGAATGTTCTCGATCGTGACTGTGGCCTGATCGACCAATACCCCGATGGCCAACGCCAGTCCAGATAGGGTCATGATGTTGATCGTCTGCCCGGCCAGGTTCAGGCAAAGCACAGCAGCGATGACCGAAACCGGGATAGTAATGATCACGATCAGCGACGAGCGCCAGTCGCCCAGGAAAAGCAATACAGCCAATCCTGTCAGTAATGCCCCCAAACCGCCTTCAAAAAGTAAGCTTTTGACCGAATTAATCACAAATACCGACTGATCGAATTCGTAATTGACTTGAATATCGTCAGGCAAAAGGCTGCGCATTTCGGGTAATTTGGCTTTCAGAGCCGTTACCACGTCCCAGGTAGAGGCGTCGGCCGTTTTCACGACCGGGATATAGGATGAACGGCTACCGTTCACGAGCGCATAGCCGGCCGTCACGTCGGAACCGTCGGAGACCGTGGCGATGTCTCGTAGAAAGACCGTCATGCGTCCCTGCGTGCTGACGGGGATTTTTTCAAAATCGGCCACCTGCTCTTCCAGCGAGTTCAGTGTGGTAATGTAGGTGGTATTGTCTACCCGGATATTTCCCGAAGGCGTCATCGCATTGTTGACGGCCAGCGCTTCCACCACTTCGTCCGGCGAGAGGTTCAGAGACCGCACTTTTTGCGGATCGAGGTTGATGACCACCGTGCGCGCATTGGTACCGATCGGCGGCGGGGCAGTGAGGCCGGGCACGGTCGAGAACAATGGACGGACGCGCGTCACAGCCAGCTCGTGGATTTCCTTTAAAGGACGTGTTTTACTGCTGAAAACCAGGTCGCCGATCGGCACCGAGGAAGCGTCGTAGCGCACTACTTGCGGCGGCAATGCACCGGGCGGGAAGAATTTCATAGCCCTGTTGACCTGAATGGCTACTTCCGCCGCTGCCTGTGCCATGTCGCTGCCTTCGTAGAATGCGAGTTTAACAATGGTAAGCCCCTGCACGCTCCGGCTGGAAATCTCCCTGATGCCGCCGATGTACAGAAACTGGTCCTGCATGCGCGTCGCGAAAAAACCTTCCATTTGCGCCGGCGACATCCCGCCATACGGCTCGATCACGTAAATGACAGGGGAATTAAGTTTCGGAAAAATGTCGACCGGTATGCGCGTGGCGGACATGATCGAGAAAACCACCAGTCCCATTACAAAGACCAGTACCGCAATCGGACGTTTTAATGATAAATTCAACATATATAAATGGGTTTACGGCCGGCGGAAAAAGCTGAAAAAGTCTTCGAAATCACTCGTGGCATAAGCGCGTTGCAACCGAAGTTCCACCGCCCTTCGCTCGATATCGACAGCCTGCCTTTCCACTTTGGTGAGCAGTTGCATGGCATCGGTAAGGCCCAGAATGTTTTCGATACCATTGTTGTAAAGCGAAAGCCGCTGTTGGTAAGCGCTTTCGGCCGAACGAATCGTGTTGGGCAATTCCTGCAAAGCGAGACGTACCGTGGCCAGCACAGAGTCCGAGGACGTAAGAGTGTTTTCCAGTTTCAATCTTTCAAACTCCAGCCGCGAACCTGCTTCCCGGATCTTCCATTGCTGCACTTCGGTACGGCTTCTGGCACGCCGAAAGTCCGTCAGGTTTACGGTAGCGGCCAAGCCTACGAGGAAATTGGTCCGGCTGTACCCGAACCCGCGGCCGAGGGGGCCGAAATTATTGTCGATATCCAGGCTCGTACCCCTCGCCCAGCCGGAAGCCAGCAGCGAAATGCGCGGCAGCGCCGTTTTCCGGATCGCTTCAATTTCTGATTGCTGTCGACTCAAAACGGTATTCTGGTAACTCAGTATCGGGTGGCTAACCACCACTTTCAGATTATTGGGCTGGCCTAAAAGCGCCTTTTCATGAAAGGTAGTGTCGATCGCCAGCTGGTTAACGTTCCGGCCGGTGAGCATGGATAGTTGCAGGAAAGCACGCCGCAGTCCTTCGTCGATCTCGTAATAGCTGAGACGCGCCCGCGACAGCTCCACGCTCGCGAGCGACGAGTCGAGACCGGGGCGTATCCCATTACTAACCAGGTTATTGATAATCCTGCTCACGGTATCAGCGCGCGCAATGTTACGCGATTCGAGTTGCAGGATCCTGCCGCGCCAGAGCACGTCCAGGTAGGCACCTACGACCGCCTGCCGGAGCATAAACTGCTCCCGCTGCACACCGGCTTGCCCAACGGCAATGTCGGCTTTGGCCAGTTGATCTTCGGCATGGTACCGTCCGAAATTATAAACTTCCCAATCGGCGGTCGCCAATGCGATGTTACCCGAGGCGAGGTCCATTCGGTTTTCATCCCTGCGTCCGCCGGAGGTGGGCACGATCAGCCCCATTGAAAAGTAAGAGCCTGAGAGCCCGTTGGCTGTACCGACATCGACCTGGTCGTGCAGGCGCAGGTTCGGAAGACGATTGGCTTTCAGCACATTTACAGATGCTTCGAAAGCCGCTAGTGCCGCACGCTGGGCTTCGATCGTCGGATATCTGGCCAGCGCGGCATCCACTGCCTGTTCCATGCTCAACAGCTGGCCATGCACACGAATGCCGGTAGCGGTAAGAAAAAGAAAAATTAAGGTAAGCTGTAAGCGTATCATTTTGACTTTGATTCCCCCTGGGTTTATCGATCGTCAAAGTAAACCGGAGCCTCATTATAGGACGGTTAGAAGGTTATTAAAAGGTGATTAGAAAGACAATGCTATACGTCTTGTGAACGGAAGCTGTTTAAATTTGAAACATCAATACAGCGAATCACATGAATGTCCTAGTTGTCGAAGATGATGTAGAGCTGACCCAATTCATTCAAAAAGGGCTGGTATCAGAAGGGATTTCCGTCGCCACGGCATACGACGGCGTCATTGGCCGGAGCATGGCCAACGAAAACCGCTACGATGTGGTGGTGCTGGACGTGAACCTTCCGGGCGTGAACGGTTTTGACCTCTGTCGCTTTATCAAACACAACTGGCCTGCTGTGCCGGTGATTATGCTAACGGCATTGGGCAGCCTGGACAACAAGGTCTTGGGTTTCGAGGCCGGAGCAGACGACTACCTCTCCAAACCATTCGCTTTCAAGGAATTGCTTTTCCGCCTGAAAGCGCTCGCGCGGCGGCACCCGGCGCGGGCACCGCGCCCCAAACGCCTTGAACTCCTCGACCTGGCCATCGAAACCGACTCGCACCGGGTATGGCGCGGCGGCGAAAGGGTTGAACTCACTGCGCGGGAATATGCTCTGCTCGAATATTTGATGCTCAACCAGGGCCGGGTGGTGAAGCGGATTGATCTCCTGGAGAACGTCTGGGACGTGCATTTCAACACCAATACCAATGTCGTGGATGTGTATATCAATTACCTCAGAAGGAAAATCGACCATACCGGGCCGAAACTGCTGCATACGGTTTTCGGCGTGGGCTACATGCTGGGAGCCGAACCATGAGTATCAAGCAGCGTATCACGATCTGGTTCGGGGCGCTGGTCGCGTCCCTGCTATTGCTTTTTTCGCTATTCATCTATCAAACCTACGAATCCTACCGCCAGTCGCTCATCCGTAACAGGTTGCAGCGCAGAGCCGTATCCGGCGAGCTGTATTTCCAGAACCGGGCTGAATTTCACCGGTTTACTTACCTCACCCTACCCGATCAGCACGAAACGATCGTAGGCCCCGATAATAAAATCATTTACAATTCCTCCGGTCCGGACGACTACAAGCTCACAGCCGGGTTACTGGCCAGGGCGCGGGAAAAAGAGGTGTTTTTCAGCTACGCGGCGCGACCCTGGAATGCCGACAAGGAGGGCGTGGCATTATCCTTTGTGATCGACGGCACCCGCTATGTGTCTGTCGTCACAGCCTATGACGTGGGCGGTCGTCAGGCGAGCAATAGCCTGTTGTTCATCCTTGTAGTGGGGAACATTGTGCTGCTGGTCATCGTGGCATTTGCCGGGTTCTGGTTTGCACGCCGCTCCATGCTGCCGTTCGACCAGCTGATTAAACAAATGAACCCGGCTTCGGTAAACGACTTCTCGTTCAGGCTCCAAAGCACCTCCAAGGCCGACGAGGCCGCCTACCTGGCCAATTCATTCAACGAATTGCTGGGCCGGCTGCAAACGCTTGCCAACAGTCAGGAACATTTCGTCGCCTATGCTTCCCATGAGATCCGCACGCCGCTGACGGTCGTGAAAGGCATTCTGGAAACCTCCTTCGCCTACGATAAGGCCCTCGCGGACGTGCGCACGAGCATGGAAAGGGCATTATTCAGGCTGGAAGATGCCATTACCCTAACCAATTCACTGTTGCAGCTCGCGGAAGTCGAAGGCCTGCAATCCGTGAGAATGCAGCAGGACGTGAACATTGTCGACACTATCCTCGACAGCATTTCCTACTTCGGCGAAAAGCACCCCGACCAACAGATCGAGCTCACATTATCCGACATTTTCACCGAGAAAAGCCAGGTCATTCACATCATCGGCAACTCCGTTTTGCTGCGAACGGTGCTCATCAATATCCTCGACAATGCGAGCAAGTATTCAGGAAAGAAAACCATCAAACTCGATGTGGACCTGGACGACCACGAAATGGTCATCGCCGTTACCGACCAGGGGATGGGTATTCCGCCGGAGCAATTGGAAAACATCTTTATGCCTATGATGCGGGCCAATAATGTCGGCAAAGTACCCGGATTCGGGCTAGGATTGACGATCGCCAAAAAGATCATCGACATACATCGGGGGACGCTCACCGTAAAGTCCGGACCGAGCCAGACCAAGGTTTTTATCAAACTGCCTGTCAGAATATCTGTTGGATAAGTCTTTGGAGGCGACGTGCTCGAAACAAGATAATCCGGTTGAAAATGAGAAAAACCTGCCAGGAAGGCACCCGTTTTCACGTAGAAGCCTCCGGTTAAAGCGCCTGTAGAGTAGCAACGATTGCCGCAACAAAGCCCTTGCTGACTGTCCCCCTGTCGTGTCCTGCGTCAATTACACGATATTCACCCTGGTCGTCTTTTTCAAAAATCAATGTCTTGCCTTCGACTTCAATATGGAGCTGATAAGTGTAGCCGAGCGGTACGATCGTCAGTGGCAGTTCGTGGGACGTTCCCTGATATTCGACAGGAAGCATAATCGTTTCATTCATACACAAAAATAGCCATAATTATCCAAAGCCCCGGAAAAGACGACAAATGGTCAATTTTCGTTATCACTCGTTAGAACAACTCCTTGCAACCAAACCGCTTGCACAGGAGTCCTGAGCTATGCTGCGGCATGTTGTTTTACGGACATTTTAAAGGCTCGAAGCTATGAGAACTGCGCTTGGTTTATTTTTAGCCTTATCATTGATCAGCTGTAAGAAATCAAATGGGCCAGGCCCTGATTGTGTGGAACGGGAAAGAGATTCATCGGGCTGCTACCAGGTTTTCGACCCCGTTTGCGGCTGTAACGGGAAAACCTATTCCAACGACTGCGAAGCCCGCGCGCACGGAATTCCCAATTATGTTAAAGGAGAATGTGGCAAAAAGAAGTGACCTATCGTTTTGGCAAAGTATGGCAGTTCCTGCTATTTTGCTTCGATCAACGACTTCTCCATGCAAAAACTGCTTTTTCTTCTTGCTGGCTGCCTGTGCTTTTACGCTGCCAAAGGCCAGGCATCGTCACCAGAGCAGATTGTTCAGGACATCAATAAAATCGCGAATACCAAACCCAAAACGCTCGTTTATCTCCAAACGAGCAAGGGCGTCTTTCAACGCGGCGAAGATATCTGGTTTAAGGCTTACATCATGGACGCGCAATCGCTGGCGCCCATCGCCATGGATACCACGCTGTTTGTCCAGCTACGCAGTGCCGACAGTGCCCGCATCCTATCCGAAGAAAAAATCAGGATCGACAACGGCTTTGCCAGCGGCCAACTCTCCACCAAAAATGCCGTTCCCGGCACGGAATATTTGCTGGCCGCATTTACGCGCCATTCATTTTTAAAGGACGCAAGCGAATTCAAGGCATTCCGGCGGTTGAAAATCGCTGATAACACTCCTCTGCCAGCCCAGGTTATAGAAGCCGATTCTATACATATTGATTTCTTGCCTGAGGGCGGCAACCTGGTCGAAGGTGTAGCAAACCAGGTTGCATTGAAAGCCTGGAAGGCTGGCGGCCGACCGGTACAAGTCAATGCTGTACTCCTGGAGAATGATCAGCCAATCATGAATGTATCGAGCAATCGGCTCGGCATGGGAAAATTCCAATTCGTACCCAAACAATCGGCCAAGTATACGCTGCGACCAGGCCAGTCCCGCGGGGATTACAAGCTCCCCGACGCTTTGCATGCAGGCGTTGTATTGCACCTTGCAGGTCAATCAAAAACCCAATTCTCCTTCCTGCTGACGAAAACTTCCAATAGCCCATTAAGCCAGATTTATGTCGCGGCTCAGGCAAGAGGCATCGTTTACGCATTGTTCCAGGGCAAAATGACCGGCGATAGCCTGCGATTCAACCTGCCAGCTGCCAAACTTCCGCAGGGGATTGCCCAGGTTACCGTGTATGACGAAAACCTCCGGCCGCTCGCCGAACGACTCATTTTCGCGCATGCCGGACAAGATCTCGTCGTGCACGCGACGCTTTTGCAGCCGGCATTCCGTCCCCGCGAGAGGGTAAAGGTGCACATCCGGGTTACCAATGCGGGAGGTGAGCCCGTGGTAGCCCATCTGGGAGTGAGCGTCTACGACAGTTTTTACCAGAATCCCGCCGATCGGTTAAACATCGTCTCCTACACACATTTGCATTCCCAGATACGTGGCCCTATCGCCGAGCCGGATTATTATTTCAACCCAAACAATCAGGACCGTGAGCAGGCTCTGGACCTGCTCCTCCTTACGCAGGGCTGGCGACGGTATGTATGGGCCGATACCGGCATTAATGTCCCTGGCCAGATAGTGCTCTCCAACCGAACGACAGGACATCTGAGCGGTAGCCGGGGCTTCCCTCCTATGCTGCTCGCTTTTGCTCCGGACGGCTCCGGCATTCAGAATCCCATACCTGTCCGGCCGGACGGGAGATTCGCATTGAGTGCCGACAATATGCTCTTAGGCAGGATGTACCTCAAACCGCTCGGAGATCAGCAGCAGACGGCAAAAGTCAAGATACTGCTGGATGATCCATTTGTCCAAATCCGCGAACTGCTGGCCCATAAGAACATCGTTGGGCACGTTTTCACTCCCTTGCCGCCGGAAGCGGCCTACCGTTCAGCGTTATCCAGGAGCATTGTGCTCGATGAATTTGTCATCACGGGTAAAGGGAAAGCTTATTCGGACCAATATATGCGGGGCCTGGACAGTCTGGCCAAATTCAGCTGGAATACCGATTTTGTAGGTCAATGCAACTGGCTCAACTGCATATCCTGCGGCAGCGGCAAAAAGCCGGTCGAAGGCGTCAGTTATTCGAAGTTTAAAGACGGCAAACCCTCCCAGCATGGGCCATTCAAGCCTGAGGAAGTAGTAAAGGAGCCCTATAAGTACCCTGTTTATACGGAAGAAGAACTTTTAGCCAAATTCA
>DATMSL010000218.1:0-12000 GCA_035565435.1 Dyadobacter sp.
ATAGAATACTGGGTTTCAAAGCGCCTAGGACGGCAATTGTTCAATTTCAACAGCTCGATCGCCAATATGAATGTCGGGGTGGCCGAGCGGTTGATCGATATGTTCACGGCCGGATCGTTCTTCTTTTTTTACGACTATCTCCAAAAAAATTACGGGCTGTTCGAGATCCATCCTACGCTGCTGGTCTGGATCGCACTGATACTGGCGACCGACTTTGTATGGTACTGGTACCACCGTGCGGGGCATAAGATCAATCTCTTCTGGGGATTTCATGTGGTGCACCACACGAGCGAAGAATTCAATTACACAGCCGGAACGCGCATTACCATCTTTCAGGCGGTGATAAGGACGGCTTTCTGGTCGGTGCTGCCGCTGATCGGCTTCCCGGCACCGATGATCACGACCATGCTCATTGTGCATGGCCTCTATCCGTTTTTCACGCACACGCAGATGATCGGCAAGCTGGGCATTCTCGAATATATATTAGTAACACCTTCGCACCACCGCGTGCATCATGCGAGCAACGAGGCTTACCTCGACAAGAATTTCGGGGATATGTTCATCATCTGGGACAAGCTGTTCGGCACATTCGCCGAAGAAAAGGAGCAGCCCGTTTTCGGTCTCACCAAGCAGCTCGACAGTTACAGTTTCCTCTGGCAGCATTTCCATTTCCTCGTCGAAATATGGTATTCGGCGCAGCAGCAAAAAGGCATTGTCGCAAAACTGAGAGTTATATTCGGAAGTCCGGCGGATTTTGATCCGGCCGTGCGGCGGGTCGTTGAAAGGCGTTTTTTATCCAAAAATAAAGTGCGCGTACGCTCGCAGAAGTTCCGGCGGTACGTGCTGGTTCAATTTACCTTGACGGTCGTTACGCTGTTCTTCCTGCTTCTTTTCGAACATCAGGAAGAAACATTCCTGCAAGTGATGGTTGCGCTGGTAATATTTGTGACGCTCATCAATTGCGGAGCCATTCTCGAACAGCGTCGTTGGGTATTCTACCTCGAGTTTGCGCGCGGTGCATTGATTTTTGTCACTACCTATCATTATTTCCCACATCCGACGCTGCTCTTCCTGATCTGGGCCGTGCTTATTGGCGGGGTTCTGTACTTTTCAACCCTGCAAAAACAATACCTGCAAACGATCTACGGCCGATGAGTAAAATAGGCCACTTTGCATTTTTTACATAAGAAGTAGCAGTAATTCTTAAAATTTGTCCGATTTGTGCAGAATAAGTTAACACAGGTTGCTTGTTGCTGATTCTGTACTTTATTTTGCCTATATATTTAATAGGATTTATAGTTTATTCTAAACCCATTATCAACCACCAAACCGGGCTGCCCCGTGCCCGACGCTATTTTTCTAATTACTATGTTCCAAAATCTATCCAGAAACGCTCTTTTGAGCAGGGGACGGCTACTTGTGGCCTTACTGCTCTCCGGCCTCAGCGCCTTCGCCCAGAATATCACTGTGAAGGGCACCGTCACGTCCGCAACCGACAATGGTTCGTTACCGGGCGTCAATATTGTCGTTAAAAATACACTCACCGGTACTTCGACGGATGCCGATGGCAAGTTCGAGATCAATGCACCGTCGAACGGTACCCTCGTTTTCTCGGGAATCGGGTACATTACCCAGGAAGTGGCCGTGAATGGCCGCGCTACGATCGATATCAAACTGGCTGCGGATACAAAGCAGCTCGAAGAAGTAGTGGTGGTCGGCTACGGTACGCAAAAGCGCAACAGCATGACCAACTCCGTGTCGCAGATAAGCGGCGAGGCAATTACCAAACGGCCGGTATCGAATATCCAGCAGTCGATGCAGGGGCTTATGCCGGGTGTAACGGTGCTCGATCAGGGCGGTTCGCCCGGTAAGTCGAACACCAATATCCGGGTTCGGGGTATCACTACTTTTAATATCAATGGCAGCAGCACAAGCGGGTACGATCTGGGTAAGAACGATGCATTGGTGATCGTGGACGGTATCGAGCAGCGTTTGAGCGATATTAACCCGGACGACATCGAGTCGGTTTCGGTTTTGAAAGATGCTTCCTCAACCGCCATTTATGGTTCCCGTGCCACAAATGGGGTTGTCCTCGTTACCACCAAACGTGCCAAAGGAGGCAAAGTGCAAGTGGATTATAATGGCTATTATGCCATTCAAAAGTCGAATAATGTCCCTGAAATGATGGGTATTGAGGCTTACATGCGCGAGCAGGTAGCCGCATACACGAATGCAGGCCTGCCTGTGCCGGCGCGCTTTACCGAGGAGTCGATCCAGGCATATGTAAATGCGACCGACCGCGAGAAGTACCCGATGCCGAACACGTGGTTTGAAACGATGCTCCGCTCGGCGCCCCAGCAGAATCATACCATTTCGGTAGCTGGCGGTACGGACGTGATCCGTACGCGTTTGAGCGCCCGCTTCCAGGACCAGAAGGGCGTCATTGCAGGTTATTCCAATAAAATCGGCGAGTTCCGCCTCAATACCGACTATACGGTTTCGAAACGTTTACGCGTGAGCGGTGACATTAACTACCGCTATGCCCGCGCATTGAACCCGACGGTGAACAACACAGGTAACAACCCGCAGCCGTTGAACCACTTCTTCCACGGTACATTATGGGCGGTTCCCAAATATGCGGATGGCACGTACGGATTGAGTACGCAGGGTAACAACCCTTTGATGTTTAATGAAATCGGCGGGCAGTCGCGGCAGGTGACTGATTATCTGGCAGGTTATGTCAAGGCGGAATTTGATATTGCGGAGGGGTTGACATTCTCTACGCAAATCGCAGGCCGGGGTACATTCACGAATCAAAAGAACTACACCAATGCCTATACCAATACCGATAAGAATACCAATATCACGAAAACGGTGGCGATCAACTCGCTTACGGAAGTCCGTAATACGTTACGCGAATACACGATCAACAACTTGCTGACTTATGAAAAGAGCTTTGGCAGCCATGGCTTGAAAGCATTGGTGGGTTACTCGCAAATCGGGAATACGCAGACTTTTCTTTCTGCCTACCGCGAGCGGTTCTATAACAATGACATCGGATCCATCGGCCAGGGGGCAAACGATGGTACCAAAAGCAATTCCGGTAATGACGCCGAGTATGGCTTGCGTTCTTATTTTGGTCGTGTGAATTACGATTACAAAGAGAAATACCTCGTCGAAGTGAATGGCCGCTATGACGGTTCTTCCAAATTCACAGGTCCCAAACAATACAGTTTTTTTCCTTCCTTCTCGGCGGGATGGCGCATTTCGAAGGAGAATTTCTGGCAGGGATTGGAAAAGACTGTCAATGACCTGAAACTCCGTGGCTCGTGGGGGATTACCGGAAACCAGTCGGTGGATTTGTATAGCTACTACTCCGCATTGACCGCCCTCGGGTATAGCTTCGGAGGCACGCCCGTGCAAGGCTACCGCCCTACGACATTGGCCAATACCAACCTCGGCTGGGAGTCGACCACCCAACTTGACCTGGGTATCGACGCGACATTCCTGAATAAACGGTTGACATTCACCGCAGACTACTACCGCAAACTTACCGATGACATTCTCCTGAATCTCGATATCCCCGCGACGATCGGTCTGAAAGCGCCGCCGCAGAATGCAGGATCGGTTGAAAACAAGGGTTGGGAGTTCAGTTTGAATTACCGTGGTGCAGCCAATGCTTCCGGCTTCCGTTACACGCTCGGCGGGAATTTGAGTATTAATGAAAATAAAGTGGTGGATCTGAAAGGTACCGGCCCGTATATCACCGGTTCGGATATCGATCCCCGCTATATTATTGCGAAAGGGTTGCCTATCAACACGCTGTGGGGCTACCAGACCGACGGGTTGTTCCAGACCCAGCAGGAAATTACCGAGTACAAGGCAACTTATGCGGCCAATACCAAACCCGGCGACGTGAAATACATCGATCGCAACGGGGATAAGAAGATCAATGCCGACGACATGACGGCGATTGGTAACTCATTCCCGAAATATACATTCGGCTTGAATGGCGACTTCTCTTATAAGGGTTTCGATCTGAGTATTCTCTTCCAGGGCGCGGCAAAAGTGGATGCACGCCTCGCGGGGGCATTGGCCGAAATGGGGAACCAGGAAGGTTTCACCCACGAGATTTATACCAATGATTACTGGACAGCGGAAAACACGGGTGCCCGCTTCCCGCGCCCGGTGAAATTTGACCTTCGCAACGTGGCTACTTCCGACCGTCTGGTAATTGATGGTTCCTATTTGCGCCTCAAAAACGTGCAGCTGGCCTATAACATCCCGGCCGAAATCGTGAGCAAATTGCGCGTGAGCCGCATTCGTGTTTATACATCGGCTACGAATTTGCTCACCTTCTCGAAACTGAATGAATGGAACCTCGACCCCGAAGTTCCCTCCGGCCGCGCGGTGTATTTCCCGCAAACAGCCTTGTACACATTTGGGTTGAATCTCTCATTCTGACCGCATCGATTTTATGAAAACAAATACATTCAAACATACCATTTATGCAGGTATCGCTGCGCTCACGCTCGGTCTTGCTTCCTGCGATTCCGGTCTGCTGGAAACCGTTCCTAACGACCGCCTTTCCGAAGATTTGTTCTGGAAAACCGAAAACGATGCCAAACTGGCCGTTAACTCACTTTACACCGACCTGGACAGTACTACGGCCGTGACCTGGGACGGCATTACCGACCTGGCACATACCAATCAGAGCTTCAATGTGGCCGCCTACATCGAGGCAGGGAGTTACGATGCCACGAGTTCGGTGATTTACGACGAATGGAAAAGGGCTTACCGCGGCATTCGCGGCGTGAATTATTTTTTGGAAAATGTCGATAAAGTGTCGAGTACCAATGCGACATTGATCAATCAGCTGAAAGGAGAGGCGAAGGCCCTGCGCGCCTACCATTATCTGAAACTGGCAGGTTTGTTCGGTCCGGTGCCGCTGGTCACGTCTTCGATCAGCATTGACGAAGGCCGTACGCTCACTAACACGCCGGTGGAGGAAATCTGGAATTTTGTGGAAAAAGAACTGACCGAAGCTGCGGCTTTGCTGCCGACTACTTATGGCGCCGCCGACAAAGGCCGGTTTACCAAAGGCGCCGCATTAGGCCTGCTCGCGCGCGCGGATTTGTATGCGGGACGTTATCAGAAAGCCGCCGATGCTGCGGACCAGGTAATCAAGCTTGGGGTGTATGGTTTGTATGATTCTTATGAAAAGCTATACACCTATGCCGCGGAGAATAACAAGGAAGTGCTTCTGGATAAACAGTATTTGAAAGATGTTTATCAAAACAATGTCTTCAACTTGCTCGCGCCATACAGTCAGAAGAATGCGCAGAGCACGTATGTTCCTACAAAAGCATTGGTAGATACCTATGAAACACTCGAGGGCAAGAAAATCACCGATCCATCGAGCGGGTATGACCCGGCTAAACCCTATGCCAATCGCGATCCGCGTCTGAGATTCTCCGTTTTTCTTGAAGGCGACGCATTGCCAAGCGGTATTGCTTTCCAGCCTCGTCCGACAAGTACTACCGCGGACGCGATCGGAAGTACTTATATTGCCTCTACGACTGGTTTTAACATTAAAAAGTACATCAATCCCGAAGATTTCGCTAACCCGACCAACAGTGGTATCAACATTATTCTGCTGCGCTACGCCGAAGTATTGCTGACTTACGCGGAGGCAAAGATCGAATTGGGGCAAATTGATGCCACCGTGCTGGCGGCGATTAACCAGGTTAGAAATGGCCGTTCGGATGTGAAGCAGCCTTCGGTAACGGCTGCTACGCAGGCAGCATTGCGGGAGATTGTGCGCCGAGAGCGGACTGTGGAGCTGGCATTTGAAGGGCAGCGGTTATATGATATCCGCCGTTGGAAAATTGGGGAGCAGGTGATGAGCGGGCCGGTGTTTGGGATTACCTATCCGGATAATACCGGTAAGCTCATTACCGTGCAAGCGGCTTCTTCCGACCGCGTTTTCGACGCAGGCAGGCATTATCTCTGGCCTATGCCGCAAAAGGAGCGTGATTTGAACCCGAATCTGAAACAAAATCCGAACTGGTAATTACTTTTGAGCAATATGGCGCCAAGCTCGTGCATGGTGCCTACTATTATCCAGCCTCCGGCTGGCGGACGCAGTTCCGGCCAGAGGCCTGCAAATAGTAAGCACCAGGCAGGAGCTTGGCGCCAGTTTTACCTAAAACCACCTTAAAACATGTTTAGAGTACTTTCTCTGCTACTGGTATCAATGGGCCTTTGCCTATTGATGGCCTTTCAAACCGAAAAACCGGCAGCCAAAACACCCAACATCGTTCTCTTTTTTATCGACGACCTCGGTTATGGCGACTTGTCCGTCAATGGCGCATTGGGCTACAAAACGCCCAATCTCGACAAAATGGCCACAGAAGGGACGCGGTTCACAAACTTCATGGCCGCGCAAGCCGTGTGCAGTGCGTCCCGTGCCGCCTTGCTTACCGGTTGTTATCCCAACCGCCTGGGCATTTCAGGAGCGTTCGGGCCCAATGCTGGTGTAGGCCTCAATCCCAAAGAAGAAACCATCGCCGAGCTCGTGAAAGCGCAAGGTTATGCAACAGGTATTTTCGGCAAATGGCATTTGGGGAGCGATCAGGAGTTTTTGCCTTTGCAACAAGGCTTCGACGAATATTACGGCGTGCCCTATTCGCACGACATGTGGCCGCTGCACCCATGGCAGGAACGCGCGAAATATCCGCCGCTCCACTGGATAGAGGGAAACAAGCCCGTGAAGGAGATTAAAAACCTCGAAGACGCCAGCGGACTGACGCCAGTAATTACCGAAAAGGCAATTTCGTTTATCAAAAGAAACAAAAACAAGCCTTTCTTCCTGTACGTACCGCACCCGCTACCGCACGTGCCATTGGCTGCCTCGGCGAATTTCCGTGGCAAAAGTCAGAGAGGTATTTTTGGTGATGTGATGATGGAGCTCGACTGGTCGGTTGGGGAGATTATGAAGGAGCTCAAAGCGCAGGGATTGGATAATAATACCCTGGTAATTTTTACCAGCGACAATGGCCCATGGCTTAACTACGGCGATCATGCGGGTTCTGCGGGCGGTTTCCGCGAAGGCAAAGGCACCTCTTTCGAAGGTGGTCAACGCGAGCCGTGCATTATGCGCTGGCCTGGTGTGATCCCGGCGGGAAGGGTTTCCAACAAACTCCTTTCGACGCTCGACATTCTTCCTACCATAGCTAAGCTGACCGGCGCCAAGTTGCCGAAGGAGAAAATAGACGGTTACGATTTTACCGCGTTGCTCAAAGGCGACGAAAGCCAGACGCCGCGTGAAAGTTTCCTTTACTATTATCGCAAAAACAGCCTGGAAGCTGTCCGAAAAGGCGATTGGAAACTCGTTTTCGCCCACCCGGGGCGTACCTATGAAGGCTCATTGCCAGGCAAAAACGGTCAGCCGGGCCCTGCACCGGAGGATCATCAGTTCCCGAAAGCGCTTTACAACCTCGCCCGTGACCCAAGCGAGCGCTACGATGTGCTGGAACAAAACCCGGAAATCGTAGCCGAACTCGAAAAAATCGCCGATGCGGCGCGTGAAGATATGGGAGATGATTTGCAGCAAAAGACCGGGAAAAACGTTCGGGAGATAGGACGTACCGTTAAAAAATAAGAGATGGTGTTTCTGAGCAGCAATATTATCATTGCTGCTCAGAAAATTTGTAACCCTCAGGGTTGCGCACTATCTTTATTATGATCAGGACTTTTAACCACAAAGGACTTAGACTGCTTTGGGAAAAGGACGATGCATCGAAGTTGCCGTCTGGGCAAGTCGAAAAACTCAGGCGTATACTTTCAGCCTTGAATACGGCCAAAAGTCTTGACCCGATCAGAGCAATTCCCGGCTACCGGTTGCATTCGCTTTCGGGCAGATTGGAGGGGTTTTGGTCTGTTTGGATTACCGGGAATTACCGGGTGTTGTTCAGGTTTGAGAATGGTGATGTATTCAATGTTGACTATGTCGATTATCATTGAGCGTTATGGAAAGTGAAATGAAGCCGGTGCATCCTGGTGCGGTGTTGCGGGAGGATATCTTGAAGGAAATGAAAATCTCGATCACGCGGGCTGCGAGGGAATTAAATGTAAGCCGCAAGCAACTTTCTGAGGTCGTGAATGAAACCGCTGCGGTATCGGCTGAAATGGCCGTAAGATTGGAAAGCGGTTTCGGCGTGAGCGCGGAATTCTGGCTGGATATGCAGAAGAAATATGATATCTGGAAGGTAAAGGCTAGCGGTCGTGTGCAAAACATTCATAGGATTACCTCTTCGCCTGTTTTTTAACAAAAAATAAATGTGAATTCCACATTTCATTTGCTTGTTCAAAGTATTTATCCTTACTTTGTCTATCAAATAAGTAGATTATATCAAGCTCCCGCTTCGCAATATTCAGAACGTATCTGCTTTCCGATACCCTAAGAGACAGTCCAGGCTCGACTTGCCGGAATTTTCGGTGGTTGTCAATTCATGCCGGTCGTCCGGGCTGTCGTAGGGTATCGGGAACAAAGATACACCGCAATCTACAAATCTGGTTGCCATTGCCGAAACAGGCTGTTTCCCCCAATTTTAAAGGCATCCCCCGCGTTAAATTAAAGTAATCCAAGGGTTGCAATGTCTTTCTGAAGTGTATTAATCTACTCTATAATGAAAAAGTATTGTTTTCTGGTTTCCCTCCTTGCTACATCGTTCTTCTGCCACCATTCCCAAGCCCAGGCGCCAAAACCGGCGCGCCCGAATATCGTATTCATCCTGGCCGACGACCTGGGCTATGGTGATGTAGGTTTCAATGGACAAAAACTTATTAAGACACCCAATATCGATCGCCTCGCAAGGGAGGGGATGATCTTTAACCAATTTTATGCAGGTACTTCCGTATGCGCGCCTTCGCGATCGTCGCTCCTGACGGGCCAGCATACCGGGCATACGTATATACGCGGGAACAAAAGCGTCGAGCCGGAAGGGCAGCAACCGATTGCCGATTCGGTTGTTACGATTGCGGAAGTGCTCAAAAAGTCGGGATATGTGACGGCGGCCTTCGGGAAATGGGGCTTAGGCCCGGTCGGCTCGGAGGGCGACCCGAACAAGCAGGGTTTCGACCGTTTTTATGGTTATAATTGCCAGAGCCTGGCGCACCGTTATTATCCGGAGCATCTTTGGGATAACAGCAAGAAAATATTGCTGGAAGGTAACAAAGGACTGATCAATAATAAGGAATACGCTCCCGACCTGATTCAGAAAAAGGCACTCAGCTTTGTAGACGCGCAGGACGGCAAGCAGCCTTTCTTTTTGTTTTTACCTTACATTCTTCCACATGCCGAGCTGATGGTGCCGGATGATAGCCTGTTCAGATATTACAAGGGCAAATTTGAAGAAAAGCCATACAGAGGGGCCGACTACGGCCCGCGTGCCACAGATGGCGGATATGCATCGCAGGAATTTCCGCATGCTACTTTTGCAGCAATGGTGGCAAGACTCGATTTGTACGTAGGGCAGGTTGTAAGCAAATTGAAGGAAAAAGGTCTTGACAAAAACACGCTGATCATTTTCACGAGTGACAATGGCCCGCATATCGAGGGCGGTGCTGATCCGAATTTCTTCAACAGCGGCGCCGGATTTCGGGGCGTGAAGCGGGACCTATATGAAGGAGGCATCCGGGAGCCATTTGCAGCCCGCTGGCCAGCGGTTATCAAGCCAGGTTCTAAAAGCGATTACATCGGGGCATTCTGGGATATACTGCCTACTTTCGCAGAGCTGGCCAATGCGTCGGCACCCCGTAATATCGACGGCATTTCATTTACAGATGCATTGAGAGGAAAGCCTACCCAGAAAAAACATGACTACCTCTATTGGGAATTTCATGAGCAGGGCGGCCGACAGGCGGTGCGGCAGGGCAACTGGAAGGCCGTGCGTTTGAAGGCAGCCGGCAATCCCGACGCACTCGTAGAGCTCTACGATCTTTCGAAAGACCCTCAGGAAAAAAACAACCTGACCCCACAGTTCCCAGAAAAGGCCAAAGAACTCGGTCAGATTATGAACCGGGCGCATGTGTCGTCAGCCATTTTTCCGTTCGGGAGTTTGGCGACTAACTAAGTAAAGAAGCCCTGACCATATGACAATGATCAGGGCTTCTTTGCAATGGAGCGCCTTTCAGATCAATCCCAACCCCGCGGCTAGTTTGATCAGCGAAGCGGTGTTTGACACTTCGAATTTGATCAGCAGGTTCTGCCGATGACTGTTCACAGTGGTAACGCTAATAAACAACTGCTCTGCGATTTGTGGATTGGTAAGGCCTTCTGCAATCAGTATCAGCACTTCTTTTTCGCGCCTGGTTAGAAATGGCACTGTTTTAGGTGCGGTGGCCGGGGTTACCTGGTCGAATTGGACATTCATAAAATAGCCACCCGCCTGCACTTGCGCGATGGCTTCGAGGATATCCTCCTTTCCCGAGCTTTTGATCAGATAACCCGACGCCCCGTTCTGGATCATACGCGAGACGTAGGCGCGCTCATTGAATGTGCTCAATGCAAGTGTTTTTACCTCCGGAAATTGGTCTTTTACCTTTTTACAAAGGTCGATGCCGCTGATGTCCGGCAGGTTGATATCGAGAAATGCAATGTCCACTTCGTTGTTTTTCAGGAATGCGATGGCATCAATGGCGTTGGTCGCGGTTCCGACAACCTGGACCTCTTCCACGTCGGCGAGCAGTGATTTCAATCCTTCCAATACCAGCGGGTGATCGTCCACGATGAGGATTCTGACACTCATAATTTCTTTTTTATTTAGGTTAAAGCCATTTCTGGCATTGATATCAGTTATTAAAGCACAATTTCAACCAGTACCGATGTGCCTTCGCCCGGTTTCGACTGGATGTCGAGTGTACCGTTCAGGTAATCTACGCGGGCCTGCACGTTGCGAAGGCCGGCACCTTTGTTTTGTTCGAGGTTTTTAATGTCAAAACCTTTGCCATTGTCTTCCACAGTTACGCTCACATGGTTTTCGACCCAGGTAAGCTGTACCTGCGCTTCACTGGCGTCGGCGTATTTGAGTACGTTGTTGAGCAACTCCTGGATGATCCGGTAAAGAACAACTTCCACCTGCGAGTCGAGGCGCTTGTCGTCGAAACCGAAGGCCTGCATGTGTACTTTCAATCTGCCCGAGGCGCTGATGCCTTCGCAAAAGTCGCTCAGCGCGTCGATTAATCCGAACCGTACAAGTGATTCGGGCATCATACTGTGGGCAACGCGGCGCATTTCGCTAATTGCGCCGTCCAATTGGGTTAGGGCCCTGGTAAACGTCATGGCGCTTTCTTCGGGCAGGATTACATTTCCTTTCACTGAGTTCAGAGTTAGTTTGATGCCTGATAATAGTCCGCCCAGACCGTCGTGGAGGTCGCGGGCTACGCGGGTGCGTTCTTCTTCTTGCCCTTTCAAAATCGAATTCGTGGCTACCAATTGTTTTTCCTGCTGCAATTGCAGCACTTCCTGCTCGGCCACGCGCCTGCGGAATGCAATGTTCCTGTAAACCAATATCGCGATTATGAGCAATCCGACAAGCCCGGCGATGAGGCCGTAAATCAGCGTGGTGCGCGTTTGCTTCTCTTTTTCGAGCGTTACGATCTGGTTCTCTTTCTGGGCCGTCAGGTATTTCGTGTCGAGCTCCTGCAATTGTTTTTGAATATCGATTCCCTGAATGGAGTCGTTCAGGATCGAGTACTTCATCAGGTAGTCATAGGCGCCTTTGTAGTTGTTCTGGCGGGCTAGGTCGGTCGCATAATCTTCGTAGAGTTCCACCAAATGGTCGGTCATGTTGTTGGCTTCCGCGATGGTGAGTGCCTCCTTGGTGTATTTGGCCGACAGGTCGATTTTTTTAGCATCCTCGGCGAGAAACATCAGCGCTCTCAGGCAATCGAGTTCCAGAAATACATTCCCTGATTTCCGGGCGAGATCAAGGCCTT
>DATMSL010000219.1:0-27437 GCA_035565435.1 Dyadobacter sp.
GTTGCCGAAGGGCGCATGCAATTCCTATACTTATCTGTTTGAAAAACTCAAAGAGCTTGAAAACGATCTGTTCAATCACATTCACCTGGAAAATAACATTCTGTTCCCCAAAACGCTCAAACTAAGCCAGGAGTGGGCGGCGCAGGAGGCATGAGATTTTGCCGGCTGCGGGATCTCCGCTGAGTTGCAGATTGGAACCCTGATACGATGGAAGATTTGACAAACAAAAGCGAAGGCAAGCCGCCGTGGCTGCTGTCCATCGCGCGCGACAATATTCGCGAAATTGATGTAAGACCGGCTATCCGGAGCGGAACCGATCCGCTTAAAACCATACTGGAAGTGTTCAGGACAATGCAAGATGGCCAGGTGCTCTGTGTGATCAACTCGTTTACGCCTTACCCGCTGATCAACCTTCTGGCGAAACAATCCCTTGCCTACACATCCGAAAGCGAGGGAAGTGAAGTTCATACCTGGTTTTTGAAACGAAATCAGGGAGAGGCAGAAGTCTTAAAACCGGCTGGGGCAGGCGTTAGCTTGGAAACCGACGATGCATTTGCGGCAGCGGTTGCCGGCTTCAAGGAAGAGTATATCCGCCGGATCGACGTGCGGGCGCTCCCAGCGCCCATGCCTATGCAAACGATCCTCGATGAGCTGGCAT
This sequence comes from Dyadobacter sp., assembly GCA_035565435.1. Taxonomy (GTDB): domain Bacteria; phylum Bacteroidota; class Bacteroidia; order Cytophagales; family Spirosomataceae; genus Dyadobacter. The sequence goes on from DATMSL010000219.1 coordinate 659, forward strand.
CACTTCCCCGCGACCACGCTTTATACGTGTACCATAAGAAGGTGCCCGTTTATTTATTGGAACAATTGCAGGACCAGCCACTCGCCGTGCACGTCCTTGGCCGCGACAACGGCGGTGTGCGGTTGCTTATTCATTCCGTTGACCTGTAAAAATGAGCGAAGTACACATCAGCAAAGCCCCTCCGATATGGGTAGTGCTGCCGTTCTATGCCACCGGTGCATTGTTTTTTCTGCTCCTTGCCATATTGTTGTTCCTTTCGGCCAACGATCTGACCGGCCACTATTTCAGTCCGCATTTGCTGGCCATTGTGCATGCTGCCGCCCTGGGATGGGGAACGATGATTATCTTCGGGGCGGCTTATGAACTGCTGCCTGTTTTGTGTGAAAACAACCTGTATAGTAACCGTCTGGCAATGCTGTCCTACCTGTTTCTGTTGGCAGGTATTGCGCACCTGATCCCGGCTTTCTGGTCGTTCAGCGCAGGGACCGTCATGATCGCGGGCGGCAGCTTTGTGTTCATTGCTGCGCTATGTTATACGCTCAATGTGCTGTTTACATCGGGCATCGACGAGCAGCATGGATTGCAGCAGAAATTTCTCGTTACATCGGCGCTTTGGCTATTGGTAACGGTTACGCTGGGCCTGTGCCTGGCTATCAACCTTCGCTTTCCGTTTATGAGCCGCAACCATCTTGAAATTATGAAACTGCATGCGCACGCGGGGCTTGCCGGCTGGTTTTTGCAGCTGATCACGGGCGTCACCATTAAGCTGATACCCCATGTTCCTGGTGTCGAAGCCGGCGGGGAAAACCTGGTTGAACGTCGCATGGGTTTTGCAGAATGCCGGGTTGGCGCTCTTTCTGATCGACGGTCATCTGGGCGGTGACGGAAGCCGGGACCTGCTTTATGCCGCCGTTTGTGTGCTGGGTATTGCCGCGTGGCTCTGGTTTATCAACGACGCGCGGCGGAAGCGGCTGCGCAGGCCGATCGACATTCCTATGGAGCTGACGCTTTCTTCTTGCATATGGATCGCCATCGCTTTGTTCATGACTCCGGTGGCCAGATACAGCACCCACCCGAAATGGGTCCTGGTGTACGGGACACTGCTGTTTCTGGGCTGGCTGACATCGCTTATCCTGGGACAAACTTTCAAAACATTGCCATTTATTGTCTGGAACGAGATCTGCAGGCGGCCGGAATCCGGCAAGGCGGTTCCGTTACCGCGGGATCTTTACTCGGGCGTCATACTCAAATACCAGCGTTACCTCTACTATTTTGCCGTATTTTCACTGCTGGCCGGGATGCTGGTGGGCAACACCATCGTCATTCTGGCAGCTTTGGTCGTCTGGATTTTCGTAGCGCTGCTCTATGTGGTCAATGTAGGCAAGGTACTTCTTCATCTCAACTTCACGATGGTGCGGTCTGCCGAATGGCAGGACAGCGAAGCAGGCAAAGACAATAGCCATAGTCCGTCATGCGGTTACGAGGGTTAACATCTGTCAAGTAGAAGTTTTTCAGCCACGGTCTTTTAGCGAATGTAACTGCTTGTTCCGCAGCCCGGATCGAGCGTTATCTGAAGCCGGAACAGAATGCTGACTGTTAAATTTCTCGCCTAAACCTGCATAAAATGAAATACAACACCTGGATCATCGCTGCTTGCTGTTTTTTAGGATTATCTGATAACCTTTTTGCCCAGGAAGACCTTTCGGTCTATGGTTACTGGAAATACCATCAACCCGCGGCGGATCAGCTCTTTTACAAATCGCTCAGCGAAAGGGCATTTTCGCAGTTGGGCAAACGTGAGGCTATTGTTTCATCCCTGACTACCCAAGAGCAATGGCAGAAACGGCAGGCGGACGTCCGGGCAAAGCTCGCGAGGGCTGTCGGGCCTTTTCCTGCAAAAACACCCCTGAACCCGGTCATTACGGGAACTTTGAAGAAGGAGGGTTTTTCGGTTGAAAAGCTGTATTTCGAATCCCGTCCCGGCTACCACGTGACAGCCGCCATGTTCCTGCCCGATAAAAGGCAGGAAAAGGCGCCCGCGATTATTTTTTGCAGCGGTCATAGCGAAAACGGCTTCCGCAGCGAGGCCTATCAGCGTTTGATCCTGAATTATGTCAAGAAGGGTTTCATTGTATTGGCCTTTGATCCGATCGGGCAGGGAGAGCGCATACAATACCAGCCCGACGAGTTGAAAGGAGGTGCAACGGCTGAGCATTCCTATGCGGGCGTGCAGTCATTTATATCCGGACTTCCACCAGCCAATTATTTTATATGGGACGGCATACGTTCCGTGGATTATTTACTGACCAGGAAGGAAGTCGACCCGGCGCGTATAGGCATTGCCGGCCGATCGGGCGGGGGAACGCAAAGCGCCTACATCGCAGCAATGGATGACCGGATCGTGGCGGCGGCTCCTGAATGCTACATTACCACCTTTGATAAGCTGATCCGCTCCAACGGCCCGCAGGATGCCGAGCAAAACCTGATGTCCGGGCTGGAAGAGGGGATCGATATGGCCGACTTTCTGGAAGTGCGCGCTCCGAAACCTGCATTGATCGTGGCCACTACCCGGGATATATTTGCGATTCAGGGAGCCAGGGATACTTATAATGAGGCCAAAAGGGCGTATAAGGCTTTCGGAAAAGCCGGACAGATCCAGATGACGGAAGATGACGCAGGACATGCTTCTACGGTCAAAAACAGGGAGGCTTCCTACGCGTTTTTTCAAAAATATCTTGACAACCCCGGCAGTCCTGCCGATCAGGAGGTGCGATTGCTGACGGACGAGGAGCTGCATGTGACGCCTGGCGGACGCGCCATTATCGCTTTGAAGGGTGAAAGTATGTTCTCATTGAATGAAAAACGCGCCAAAGCGCTTGCGGCAAAGCGGAAGGCGGTAAAGCCGGCTGCGGAGCTTTCCGAAGCGCTGCGGAAGAAAATCATTTCGGTTTCCGGATTTACGAAGCCGGCCGGCAAGATGGATGTTATTTTCTCGGGCAGGCTGCACCGCCCCGATTATGCCATCGAAAAATACCTGGTGAAAGGCAGCAATGGTTACCACCTTCCGGTACTTTGGCTGAAACCCGCCAAAAGCATGGGTACGACTGTCCTGCTCCTTGATGACCAGGGCAAGGCGCAAGCAGCGCAGCAAGACAAGCTGGCCGACCGGCTGGCGCGCCAGGGTTATGAGGTGGTTGTCCCCGACCTGAGCGGTATCGGCGAACTCGGAAGCGGGTTCATTAACGGTGGCGATTCGGTCATTGAGGGTGTTCCGCTGAACCTTTGGTTTTTTGGCATGCTGACGCACAAAAGCCTGGTGGCGACCCGTGCCGAAGAGATCATAATGCTCACAGAATTTATCAGAAAAAACGGAACCGCAGGAACTGTTCTGACAGGCGTCGCCGCCGGAACGCTGACTTCAGACTTGCTGCATGCGGCTGCCATCCAAAATCCATTCAGCAAACTGGTACTGATCCAGCCCCTGGTATCGTACCAATCCATTGCCGAAGAAAGGCTTTACAAACCCGGCTTCGCGCTATCGGCCGTCCCGGGCGCACTGGCCGAATATGACCTCTCCGATCTGGTGGAAGTACTTGCTGCGAAGGACTTACTGCTGATTAATCCGGTTACCGCGGCGGGAAAGGAAGTGAATCAGCAGCAGGCCGACTCCGTTTACCAGCGGTCGTTGAAGCCAAAGCAGGGTGTTGGGTTAAATGTACGGTGCGGATTGTCCTATGAAGAGTTATTGGACGCTGCCCTGTCGTGGCTCAGATAGGTGCGTTTTTACGCTGTTCAGGCTGACTTCCGCCGAAGCTACACTCCGGTTTCGGACGATCGGAGCAGGGTTTTTACAGTTTCGAAAAATAGTATTACAAAAGCAAACAAAAATAGAGGATGTCTACTTTTCCGGAAGATAGTTTTGTTAAAATGAAATTTGTCAAAATTTATCACTTAACCTCATGCGAAAAGGAAAACGTCTACACCTCCTGTGGCGAACATCCGTGTGGCTTATTCTGGCCATAATTTGTTGCTGCACTGCATCGCTGACCGCACAATCTGTGGGAAAGGTTACAGGCCGGGTCGTCGATGAGAACGATGAAGGCCTGCCTGGCGTGAATGTACAAATCAAGGGCACCACTACCGGGGCCATTACGGATGCAGAAGGGAAATTCTCCCTCGACTTGCCTGGCGCCGGCGGAAGCCTCATATTTTCGTTCATCGGATATCAGACCCAGGAAATCGCACTGGCCAATCGCTCGGTGGTCGATGTGACTATGAAGCCCGACGTAGCCGTATTAAGGGAAGTGGTTGTGACCGGATATGGAACACAGTCGCGCGAGACGCTCACTACTTCCGTATCCAAGCTTGATACAAAGGTTTTCGAGAACGTCCCTTTCGCCAATGCAGCCTCGGCTTTGCAGGGTACGGTTTCGGGCGTGCGCGTCCAAAGTACGTCGGGGCAGCCCGGTGCGGCTCCCCGCGTGATCGTACGCGGAGGTACTTCCATTAATAATCCCAACGGTGCTTCCCCGCTGTACATCATCGACGGTGTGATCCGCACGGACATGAACGACGTGAACTCCGAGGACATCGAGTCGATGCAGGTGTTGAAGGATGCCGCCTCTACCGCGATATATGGTGCGCGGGGGTCTAACGGCGTCGTTATCATCACTACCAAAAGCGGCAAATCCGGCCAGGCGCGTATCACTTACTCTTATGACCTGACCACTTCCAGGCCGGGCAAATTGTACGAAATGGCCAATGCGCGGGATTACCTGACCATCAACCGGCTCGGCGTTTTCGGAGCGGCCAAATTTGGTGACAACACATCGCGCCTGACCCTGCCCATGGGCTACGGTACGGGTAACGACCTGACCAACAAAACGGCTTTCACCACGCAGTACCTCACTCCACAGAACGAGCATAAACTCAAAGAGGGCTGGGAGAGTATGCCGGATCCGGCAGATCCGACCAAAACGCTCATTTTTCAGGATACGGATTTTCAGGGCCTTCTTTATCGCACGGGGGTGTCGCATAACCACAATGTGTCGATGGGCGGCGGAAATGAAAAGGCGACGTTCAATGCCGGACTGGGCTATATGAAAACACAAGGAACCGTTATTACGACCAGTTACGACCGGCTGAGTTTCAACCTGAACGGGGATGTGATGCTGAGGAAAAACCTGAAAGTCTTTTCACGGGTGATGTATTCACGGGCCAAATCCAACATTCCCTACGGCTCCACGGCTGTCACGTTTTATCGGAATGCGGGGTTAGCACCGACAGCCAAATACAGGTTCGAGGATGGAACGCTGGCGCCGGGTACCAATAATGGCATCGGTAATCCGGAATACTTTATGAACTCCCGTCAGTACAACAATACCAATGAAAAACTGACGCTCAGTCTCGGCGGCAACTGGGAGATCCTGCCCGGGCTATCGTTTCAGCCCCAGGTTTCGATGTACAACGTTTCCCGTGATTCCCGCTCTTTTCAACCCGGTTACTGGAATGGCCCGCTGGCATTTGTCGACTCACGTATATCCACAGCCGCATCCTCAAAATGGCGGCAGACACAGGCCGACGGGGTATTATCCTATACCAAAACACTGGGTAAGGACCATCATCTGGATGCACGGGCCGGGCTATCGTATTTTGTAAGGGATACCTCGGGCATCAGTGCGACGGGCCGGGGCGCCTCTACCGACCTTATTCCTACACTGAATGCCTCGGCCGAACCGACAGCCGTCAGCGGGACCGTGACGCGCCAGGTGATCATGGGCTATTTCGCCAATGTCAATTACAGCTTTCAGAACAAATACCTATTGACCGTCAACATGCGTTACGACGGAGCGTCCAACCTGGGCGAGGCTTATCAATGGGGCTTCTTTCCAGGCGTTTCCCTTGGCTGGAACGTGCATAAAGAGGCTTTTTGGAGCGGTGTTTCACGGGTGGTGTCGCAAACCAAGCTGAGGGCCAGCTACGGAGTGAACGGGAACATTTCCGGGCTCGGTGATTTTACCGCCCAGGGGGCCTACGGGGTTGGCGCTAAGTACGGAGGCGCAGCGGCGATCCAGAACACGGTCATTCCCAACAACGACCTGAAATGGGAACAATCCAGGACTTTTGATGTAGGTGCTGACCTGGGCTTTTTCGACAACCGGCTGACTATCCTCACCGACTACTATATCCGCACAACCAGCAATCTGCTGACCAGCCTGTCGCTGCCGCAGTCGACCGGCTTTGCCAGCGTGCTTACCAATCTGAGCACATTGCAGAACCGTGGTTTCGAAGTGGAATTGGGCATACGGGTGTTGTCGCCGGCATCCGCTTTGCAATGGAACCTGGCATTTAACACCTCGTGGACCCGTAATAAAATCCTGAAACTGCCCTATAATGGCGTAGAAAATAACCGGATTGGCGGTGTGCTGGTATGGGACGATGCCCGGCAGGACTATGCATGGAAAGGAGGACTTCAGGAAGGCGGCAGGCTTGGAGAAATGTACGACCGCAGGCAGGTAGGCATTTACGCAACGGATGAAGACGCCAAAAACGGACCGATAGCGTCATACATCGTGGGAACGGACAAAACGCAGTACGGCGGTGATGTGGAATACTATGATGCCGACAAGAACGGTACCATCGACTCGCGTGACAAACGCTACATGGGCAATGCCTACCCGGTCTGGACAGGTGGTATTTCAAATACGCTCAATTACAAAAACTTCGGCCTTTATGTGCGTCTTGATTATACGACCGGCCATACTATTTTTAACTGGGCGAGGCTGTTCCTGGACGGCAACCTTTATTCCGACGGCAACCTGACGCAGCGCATGGTGGAAAGATCCTGGAAAAAACAGGGCGACGTAACGGATATGCCGAGGTCCTATTGGGGCGGTGAAAGGACGCAGCGCAATTTGTTCGACGGGGTTACGACCTCCGGCAATTCCATGTACAATGAGCCGGGCGATTTTCTGGCTTTGAGGGAGGTTACCCTGAGTTATCAGGTACCGGCCTCGCTATTGGGCAAGCTCAAAATCTCCAACCTGCGGTTCAACGTAACAGCCAACAACATCCATTACTTTACCAAATACCTCGGTCTGAACCCGGAAGAAGGCGGTGTGGATGACGGACGCTACGCAATGCCCAGGAATATCATCTTCGGTGCCAGTGTTTCATTCTGATAAGCCATTAAATATGAAAATAATCAAAGTCTTTATGCTTGGGCTGGCCATGCTGGCAGGCATTTCCTCCTGTGATGTACTGGATGTTTCGCCAACGAGTGTGATCACTACCAATTCTTTCTGGAAAACCCAGAATGATGCCGAGGGAGCGCTGAATGGAATGTACGTTAACCTTAGAAACATATCAGGTTCCATTTATACACTTGGCGAGCAGCGTAGCGAGGTATTCGAAGGGGGCGTATATGGAAGTGGCCGCAACGATTTGTATTTGAATGCGCTAAGCGGCGATCAGCCCAATCATCCCGATTGGTCGGGTTTCTATACGGTCATCAATAGCGCCAATCTCATCATTAAGCATGCGGATGAGGTCACTTTTTCTAATGAGGCCGCGAAAAGCAACATTTTGGCCCAGGCTTACACGATGCGTGCTTACCTGTATTTTGTGATGACCAGGACGTGGGGAGACCTGATCATCCGGACAGAGCCAACGGAAACTTCCAAAGCCGAAGTGACCATCCGGGAGCGCGCTCCCCAGGCAGAGGTTTTTAGCCTTATCAAATCGGATCTGGAAAAAGCGATTTCGCTATTTACGGATAACAACTTCCCCACGGGCCGGTTCAAATGGTGTAAGCCCGCGGCCAATGCCGTGAAGGCCGATGTATTTCTGTGGACCGCCAAACGTATGAACGGCGGTAACCAGGATCTCACCACGGCATTGAATGCGATCCAGGAGATTGAGCAAGCAGACGTTTCGCTGCTGCCGAATTTTGCCGATTTGTTTGAGTATGCCAACAAGGGCAACAAAGAGACCATTATGACGATCCGGTACCAGGATCTGGACGGCGCTGCCAATAACCAGTTCTGGTTGCATTGGATCATCGACAGCGCCATTCCCTCCAATACCGACGCCGAAACGAAGGCGCTGGTCCAGCCGGTTGGCGGGGGACAGGGATTGCTGGTACTCACAGAGCTGGTCAGGAAGCAGTTCACTGACGATGATACCCGCAAAAAGGCATCTTTTCATGAAATATATACCTATGACGCATCGGGGAAGGCCACTTTTTATACCAGTGTTTCCATGAAGGGGCGCGGACTGGTGACGGGAGGTACGCGGCTGTTTTTAAGCGATATTGTCCTTTACCGTTGGGCGGATCTGCTGCTTATGAAGGCCGAGATCAGGAATGCGTTGGGACAGGATCCGTCTGAGCAGATCAATCTCGTGCGCCAGCGTGCCTACAAGGCCAATTTCAGCAAGCATACGTTTGTGAACGGCAGCAAGCAGGAGAACGACGCCGCCATTCTCCAAGAACGGTTGTTTGAACTGCTCTACGAAGGGAAGAGGTGGTGGGACCTGGTGCGTTTCGAACAGGCATTTGAACTGGTGCCGAATCTCAAAACCCGAAAGGGGCAGGATTACCTGCTGCTCTTTCCGATAGCGAACACGGTGTTAAGCCTGGAACCGAAAGTAAAGCAAAATCCCGGATATCAATAAGTAAGCCTCAAACGGATGACCACCGATAACACCATTTCTAAACCCGGTATTTTTTCTTACGCGTGGATGGTCGTGCTGATGTTGTGCGTCGTAGGCGGTCTCAACTACCTCGACCGCATGATGATCACCACCATGCGTGCCTCGATTGTGGAGGCCATCCCAATGTCTGAAGCGCAGTTCGGCCTGCTCACATCGGCGTTCCTCTGGGTATATGGGCTGCTTAGTCCCGTTGCCGGCTACCTTGCCGACCGTTTCAACCGCAGTAAGGTGATTATCGGCAGCTTGTTTATCTGGTCGGTGGTGACCTGGCTTACGTCACATGCCACCACCTTCGAGGAGCTGCTCGTTACGAGGATCCTGATGGGGGTAAGCGAAGCCTGCTACATCCCGGCCGCGCTTGCGTTGATCGTCGAGTACCATCGCGGCTCCACCCGGTCGAAGGCCACAGGCATCCACATGGCGGGTGTTTACGTGGGGCAAAGCCTGGGGTTTGTAGGCGGCTGGCTGGCCGAAAGCCGTACCTGGAACTACGCATTTGTAGTTTTCGGAACCATTGGTGTGGTATATGCTACCTTTCTGGCATTCACATTGAAGGATGCTCCCAAGGCTGCGGAAACTCCGCGAGCCACTGTCGAGCCGCTTGCGGGCGGTTTTTGGGATGCCATCCGGGAGCTTTTCAGGCATACCGCCTATTTGCGTGCATTGGCCGCCTGGGGATTGCTCGGGGTCGCGAGCTGGATGATCAATGGCTGGCTGCCTACCTATTACAAGGAACATTTCAACCTGTCTCAAACCGAGGCCGGTGTATATGCAACTACCTATTTCTTCATTCCAATGTTGCTCGGTGTATTGTCGGGCGGCAGCATTGCCGACTACTGGGACCGGTTCAACAAGCGTGCACGCATCCTGCTGCCGGCCCTGGGCCTGGTGATCGGGACACCCGGTGTGTTGCTGGCGAGCAGCACCGATTTGGTATGGGTAGCGGTGACGGGTTTTATGGTTTATGCATTTACCAGGCCGTTCCTGGATGCGAACATGATGCCCATTCTCTGCATGGTGGCAAACCCCCGTTACCTGGCGACAGGTTACGGAATACTCAACCTGTTCAGCTGCATTGTAGGGGGGCTTGGCATTTATGCGGGGGGATTGTTGCGCGATGCCCAGGTTAATCTCAGCATTATGTTCCAGGTAGCGGCGTTCACGATGCTGCTTTGCGCCTTTTTGCTTTACCGTATTCGTCCCCGTTTAACATCAATCTGATTATTCTCAAAACGCTTGAATCTTATGAATACTCTGCGAATTAGCATGCTGATGGCCGGGCTGGCGATAGGGCAGGTAGCCCATTGCAGCACAGGCTTTGGCCCTGATAGCCTCAAAGGTCCGCGAAAAGTCCGCGATGTGATCATCTACGAGGATGCCCGGTTCTATTCCACATTCCCGTCAGTGGTCAAAAAGAAAGACGGGGAAATCCTGGTCGCATTCCGGCGTGCGCCGGAGCGGAAGAATTTCGGTGAGAAATCCAGCAACCACGTCGATCCCAACAGCTATCTGGTGACGGTAAAGTCGAAGGATGGCGTCACCTGGACGCAAGAGCCCGAGCTGTTGTACGCGCACCCTTTCGGCGGCTCCCAGGACCCTTGCCTGCTGCAACTAAAGGACGGTACATTGTTGTGTGCCAGTTACGGCTGGGGATTTCTCAGACCGGACGGTATGGAAAAACTTAAACAGCCCTATTTCGAGACCTCCGGAGCGGTGTTCCTCGGCGGCTACATCCTGCGCTCGACCGACGGCGCCAAAACCTGGAAAGGACCGATATACCCCCCTCGCGTGCAGCCTGAGATCAACCTGGACCCCTTTGGGAAACCCGTCGCGGCGTACAATCGCGGAGCGATGTATGAAGGGAAAGACGGGAGGGTATTCTGGGTGATAGCCGCCAGCGAATCGAACAAGCCGAGGCGTACCTCCAACCATTTGCTGGTTTCAGAGGATAAGGGCATGAGCTGGAAATACAGCAGTGTGGTGGCTGCCGATGAAAAGGCATCGTTTAACGAGACATCCATTTACGAAACACCCAAAGGCGATCTGGTGGCTTTCCTGCGGACGGCGGAGATGGACGACCAGGCCTGCATTGCGCGATCGACAGACGGTGGAAAGACTTTCGGCAAATGGGAGCAAATGGGTTTTCAGGGGCATCCCATGCAGGCCATGCGCCTGCCCGACAAGCGTGTGTTGCTCGTGTACGGATACAGGCACAAGCCCTATGGCATACGCGCCCGTGTTTTGAATGCGGAGTGTACTGATTTTGCTGCTTCAAAGGAAATCGTTTTGCGGGAGGACGGCGGCGGCGGCGACATCGGCTATCCCTGGGCAGTACAATTGAACCCGAAGGAGGTGCTTGTTACTTACTATTTCAATATCGGGAACGGTACAAGGCATATCGCGGGGACCATTCTGCAAACTGGCAATTAAACCGGCATTGCAATGGCCAGGAACTCAACTGATTTGAAAGCAGATTTTGAAGGCTTAGCCATTCACCGGAATCTATCGGAAGAAGCTAAGGCCCGAAAGGCTTTTAAGGAATGGCTGAATATGCGATTGTTTCTTACTCTTTTGCTTATGAATGTGTTATCGGTTGGTTTGGCACAGCCCCCCGGTATGGAGAAAACCTATGTTGCGTTGCTGCGGAAGGTGTTGCAGGAACAGCAGGAATGGGTGAAAGTACATGCCGCCGAATATCTGCTTTGGGCGGGTTACCCTGAAGGTGTCAGAGAGGCGTTCCTTAAAGAAGAAAAGCGCTTTGGGAACAAGCCGCAATACCGCGTGGGAATTTGGCGCGTATTGTACCAGGCCTCGCGTGACGAAGCCGACAGGCAGATATGGTCCGGCAAAATTAAGGCGGCATTCCTCGATGAACAGGGCCCGGACCGTATTCACGCAGCCGAAACCCTGGCGAAACTTCATCAATCGACACTTGCCGAAGCGCCCGGGATTACGCGCCGGGCGATTAGTAGCAGTGTGCCTCCGCTGGCAGCATACACGCTCTGGAGTACGGCATTTCATTCGGAGCAGGAGCGGCAAAAGGTGAAGCAGGAGCTGATCGGGAATCTGGCACCACCGTCCGGCTCGCATGGGCCTGGCAAAACGATCTCGGCCTATGCACTACGGCAGCTTGGGGATTTGGAAGCGGATCAATGGCAGCTATTGGCCCGCGCCGCATTCGATGAGCCGGGAGACGCGCCTGCAAAAGTATATCTGTTAAGCACGGCTTGGGTAACATCCGGCGGGCAGCCCGGTTTGCTGGCGGGGCAGCTACGGCAATTGCTTATGAAATACAGTACTTCCCCGGAAAAAGGTGCCCGTTGCGAAATGGCGATGGCGCTGGCCGAAAGAGGGGATTCTGCCGCTATTCCAGTGCTCAACGAAATGTTTGAGAACAGGCATTCCCTGCAAGACAACGCAGCAGATTATGATGTAATGGCTGCGGCGGCTTATGCCCTGATCAGGATTTGCCAGCGGAAAAATTAGTACCGGTTGTTTTAATTGCCGTTAGCGGCGAAATTTATAAATACCATGACATTGAAAATGCGCGAAAGCCGGGTGCTGCGGAAATTGCGGGCTGGCGAAATTGTCAGTTGCTTCAAAATGAACTTGTCCGACCCCCGCGTGGCCGAAATGGCCGGGATCGCCGGTTTTGATTGCGTCTGGGCCGATCAGGAGCATATCGGGCTCGATTGGTCGGCGCTGGCCGGCTGTGTCTGGGCCGCGAAGTCCCAGGATACCGACCTGCTCGTGCGTGTGCCCCGCGGGAGTTACAGTGATTATGTACGCCCGCTCGAACTCGACGCTACGGGTATTATGGTGCCCCATATCATGAGCCTCGACGACGCCCGGCAGGTAATCGAAATGACGCGTTTTCATCCCATCGGCCGGCGGCCCATCGACGGGGGTAATGCCGACGGAGCTTATACCGCTATGGATTTCAATGCTTACCTCGAAGAGGCCAACCGGCAGCGTTTTGTCATTTTCCAGATCGAAGACCCCGAGCCGCTGGATGACCTCGAAGCGATCGCCGCACTCGATGGTTACGATATGCTTTTCTTCGGTCCCGGCGATTTCAGCCAGGGTATTGGCGCGCCCGGCGTGTGGGACCATCCCAAATTGCTCGAAACGCGTATCCGGGTGGCGGAAGTGGCCCGCAAGCACGGAAAGTTTGCCGGTACGGTAGGCGGTCCGGGCAACCTGAACGAGCTCGTTTCGATGGGCTATCAGTTTGTGAACGTCGGTGCGGATGTGATAGGATTGAAAAACTACTGCTTCGACCTGGTAAAGTCCTTCGGCGCCACCACTGCCGGACAATCATCCTCCTATCTCGAAAACGGCTCCAAATGAAACGAAAAACACTGGGACGTACCGGATTGCAGGTTTCCGAAATCGCCTTTGGCGGGGTGGAGATAGGCGTGCCTTACGGTATCGGCGTGCATAGCCGGGAAGATATGCTTTCGGAGCGGGCGGCCATCGGTCTTCTGCATGAGGCTTTGGAAAAAGGCATTAACTTTTTCGACACGGCACGGCTGTACGGGGCCAGCGAGACCATTATGGGCAAAGCTTTTAGTTCCCAAAGAAACGAAATCCTGCTCGCGACCAAATGCCGGCATTTCCGGGGAGCCGATGGCCAGTTACCACCCGACCAAATCCTGAAAAGCTTCATTGAAAATTCCCTGCACGAAAGCCTTCGCGAGCTGCAAACCGACTATGTCGACGTTTTCATGCTCCATCAGGCGGATCAGGAAATTTTGGAAAATAAAGTCATTGCTGAAACATTTCAGGAGCTCAAACAACGCGGTGTCATTCGCGCGACTGGTGCGTCAACCTATCTCGCGTCCGAAACGGCCCTTGCGATCAACAAAGGGCATTGGGACGTGATCCAGCTGCCGTTCAACCTCATGGATCAGCGCCACGCGGTGTGTTTCGATGCAGCTGCGGGACAAGGCGTGGGCATCGTGGTCAGGTCGGTGCTGATGAAAGGCCTCCTGAGCGACCGCGGCAAGAACCTGCATCCGGCGCTGGCCGGTGTGGAGCGTCACATTGGCGGCTATCGAACCTTGCTGGGCCCTGATTTTCCCGATTTGCCGAGGCTGGCGACCCGATTTGCATTGTCATTCGAAAGCATTGCATCGGTGTTGGTGGGTATCGATAAGCCCGAATACTTGCATCAGGCGCTGGCAACGGCCGGCGGACCTGTTATGAACCCTGAAATTTTACAAACCGCCAGCCAGATGGCCTATCCCGAGCCGGACTTCCTGAACCTGCCGCATTGGGACAGGATGGGATGGCTGCGTTAAAAACTGAACCCAATGCTGAAAATCGGAATCATCGGGATGAGTCCCGGCAATGCGCATCCCTACTCATGGTCGGCCATCATCAACGGTGTTTTCGACGGCGAGGAGATCGTGCGCGTCGGTTACCCGGCCGTGACCGCCTACCTCGAAGCAAACCAGGACACGCTGGGAGTTCCCGGCGCACGGGTGACGCACGTATGGGCGCAGGAACCGGCAGTCGCCGAAAGCATCGCACGCGGCGCAGGCATTACGCAGGTATGTGCCCGCATGGAGTCGATGATCGGGGAAGTGGATGCGGTGATCCTCGCCCGCGACGATCCCGAATACCACCGCGAAATGGCGGCGCCGTTCATCGAAGCGGATGTGCCGATTTTCATTGATAAACCACTGGCCTACTCCCGGGAAGACCTGGCGTGGTTCGCGGAACAGCACCGCGCGGGCAAGTTCCTGATGTCGTGCTCGTCCATGCGCTATGCCGGTGAATGCCGCATCGCGAGGCAGGAAATCAAATCTTTGGGAGAATTGGAGCTGGTGACGGCCGTAGGCAAGAAGGATTGGAAGAAATACGGCGTGCATTTGCTGGAAGGTATTTTCGGCATCCTGGGAGATCCCGTCCCGCATTCGGTGCGGCATATCGGCCGGCCCGACAAGGAAATTATCCATCTTAAAACGGACGACGGCCCGGACGTGATGCTTCATCTTTTCATGGACATTGCAGGCACTTTTCAGATTTCGCTTTTTGGTCGGCAGGGCTGGAAGTTGATCGATATCCGCAATTCCTACGCCATGTTTCGTGATAATATCATCGAATTTATCCGTTCCGTGCGTGAAGGGAAGCCGCGGCTGGAATTTGAAAAAACAGAACGGATCATGCAGGTCATCATCGGCGCGAAGGAGAGCCTGGAAAGGGGCGGTGCGGAGGTATTAATTTATAAAGACTTTTAATGTTATGCATGTCAAGGATTTACTGAGCCTGAAAAACAAAGTCCTACTCGTGACCGGAGGATCGGGGCAATATGGGAAATGCATTGTGGAGGGCCTCGCGGAGGCGGATGCAACGGTGATCACCACTTCGCGGGAACTGGCTTCGGCGCACGCGACGGCGGCGATGTTCCGGGAACGCGGGCTGGATGTACACCCGATGCAGGCCGACCAGGCCGTGCACGAATCGGTTATGGCATTGAAAGCGGGTGTGCTGGACCGGTTTGGCAGGCTTGACGGCTTTGTGAACAATGCGGTGTCGCGGCCTATGAAGGGCTACAATGCGCCTTTGAACCAGTTTGAAGAGTCGATGCAGGTGAATGCGACGGGTATGATGGACCTGCTGCGGGAAATGACCGACCTGATCGTACAAAGCGGCGGCGGCAGTGTGATCAACATCGCCTCGATGATGGGCATGTTCGGTCCGGACCTCTCCAATTACGAGGGTACCGAGAATATGGGCGACCTGCCGCCCGACTATTTCTTTCACAATGCGGGACTGATCAACCTCACGCGCTATATGGCGCAAATGAATGCAGGGAAGAACATCCGTTTCAACTGCATCAGTCCCGGCGGGCTGTTCAACAACCAGCCGCAGGCGTTTTTGAATAACTATTGTAAAAAAGTGCCCCTCCGACGCATGGCTAATCAGGACGACATCAAGGGACTTGTAGTGTTATTGGTTTCGGATGCAGGGGCTTACATTAATGGTGAAAATATTCTCATGGATGGAGGGTTGAATGCCTGAAATCCTGTAAAAAATAGTATCAGTAATCAAGCGAAAAGTAGGAGCGTGCAGGGATAGGTGATATGTACTTTTGTGGATAGGGTATTTTTTGAAATTATATTTTGTTTTTATGAAAAAGATAGTTCATCCTGATCGCGACCCGGCGTTCACCACCGGCGCTTATTCCGACGGCGTTCTCATCGACGGCTTTCTGTTTGTAAGCGGCCAGGCTTCCGTCGACTTCCGGACATCGCAATTTGTGCTGGGAACGATCGAAGAGGAGACTGCGCGCACACTGGACAACATTGCCGCGATTATCGGAGCGGCCGGCGGCTCGATGGAAAATGTCGTGAAATGCACGGTACACCTAGCGGATATCAGCGAGTTCGACCGCTACAATGCTGTGTACGCTACCTATTTCCCGGGTATCAAACCTGCCCGCACCACGGTACAATCGGTGCTGGCCGAAAACATCAAAGTCGAGATCGACTGCATCGTCAAACTCCCCGCCTGACGTGAATATGATGAACGAACCTCCGAACGACGCGCCGGTAGGAGTGGTGGGGCTGGGCCTCATGGGCAGCAGTATCGTAGCCGCATTGCTTGTCGCGGGCCATACAGTGAAAGCCATTGCACCCCTCGCGCCCGAGGCTGCCGAAGCACCCGGACGGATCGAAGGACAGCTTCGCCAATGCCGCGAAGCCGGGTTGGTCGGTGCGTTGGCGCCATACCTCGACATGCTTACCATTTCGGAAGACTACACCGCACTGGCCGGTTGCCAGCTGGTGATCGAATGCGTGATCGAGCGGCCGGAAATCAAGGCATCGGTATATGCGAAAATTACCGGCGCTGTGAGCGCAAACTGTATTGTAGGCAGCAATACCTCGGCCATTCCCATCAGCGAGCTGCAAAAGCATATCGATATCCCGGGCCGTTTCCTGGGTATCCATTGGGCCGAGCCGGCATTCATGACCCGGTTCCTGGAAATTACCTGCGGAGAGCAGACCGACCCCGTCTTTGCCGAACGTGTTTTCCGGCTGGCACACCGATGGGGCAAGGAGCCGACGCTGCTTCGGAAAGACATCCGCGGGTTCATCACCAACCGGCTGATGTACGCGGTATACCGCGAGATATTCAGTCAGATCGAAACCGGGAATGCGACCGCCGAGGATGCGGACAAGGCGTTCCGGTATGATGCGGGTTCGTGGATGACGCTGATGGGTATTTTCAGGCGAATGGATTACCTGGGTCTGAAAGATTTCAACGCGATCCTGCCACGCCTGTTTCCGCAACTCAGTAACAGCACCGAGGTACCCGAAATCATGCAGCGGATGGTGCGCGAAGGTGCGCGGGGCGTCCATAACGACCGCGGACTTTACCCTTATGAGCCCGGAGAGGGCCGGCAATGGGATGACGCCTTTGCCCGCTTCAACCGGGAGATACATCAATTGGCGGCGGAATATTCTGCCGGAAAAGTAAAAGCCTATTTACAATGAAAAACTACCAGAAATCCGCCGAACTGCTGGAAAGGGCCAAAAAGGTGCTCGCCAGCGGCGTTTCTTCCGAATTCAGGAAATACAACCATCCGCACGCACTCTTCTACACGCACGGGCGCGGCAGCCGGATTTACGACGTCGACGGCAACGAGTACCTCGATTTCACTTTGAGCCAGGGACCATTGATCCTCGGCCATTCACATCCCGAAGTGCTGCGGGCGGTCAACGAGTATTCGCAGGAAGGCCAGCTCTTTGCCGGCCAGCATATCCACGAAATCGAGCTGGCTGAAAAACTGAACCAGCTGATCCCTTCGGCCGAGCTGATGCGTTTTTGCCTCGATGGTTCGGAGGCGGTGCAAACGGCTTTCCGCGTAGCGCGGGCGAAAACAGGCAAGCACAAGTTCCTCCGTTTCGAGGGGCATTATCATGGCTGGATGGACAACGTTTGCTGGGGTATCAGCACGCCGTCGGCAGAAGCATTGGGCAGCCGCGAACATCCGAATGTATTCCCCTGGACGCAAGGGTTGCCGGAAGGTGTCGAGAATGAATTTATCATCCTGCCCTGGAACGACCTTGACCTCGTGGCCAGAACCATCGCCGAACGCGGCCATGAGATCGCCGCCATCATTACCGAGCCGGTGATGTGTAACAGCGGCTGCATCGAGCCCAATCCCGGGTTCTTGCAGGGATTGAGGGATATTTGCACCGAAAATAACATGGCACTGATTTTCGACGAGGTCATTACCGGTTTCCGCCTCTCGCTGGGCGGCGCGCAGCAGTATTTTGGCATCAAACCCGACCTTTCCATATTTGCGAAGGCCATTGCCAGCGGCTATGCGATCAGCGCGATTGTCGGGAAATACGAATGGATGCAGCTGATCGAGCAGGCGAAGGTGATCCATGCCGGGACGATGAATGCCGGGAATCCCACGGTAGCCGCCGCTTTGGCAACCATTACTGTGCTGGAACAGGGGCAGCCGCACGAACGGATGTTCCGTTTGGGTAAAAAACTGATATCCGGCTTGCGGAAAGCCGCGGCCGATAGCGGGCATTCGATGCTCGTCCAGGGGCCTGGCCCTATGTTCGCGACGAGTTTTACATCATCGGGAAAAAACAGTGATTACCGCGATACCCTGGCGGCCGACAAGGCCAAACTGGGCAAATTTATTGCTGCCATGCATGAGGAAGGGGTGCGGATCATTGGCCGGGGCTTGTGGTATATCAGCGCCGTGCACACCGACGAAGATATTGAACAAGCTATTGCTGCCGCCGAAAAGGTATTGAAACAGATCTAAACGAAGCGTGAACCGATGAAACAAAGCGGGCAAAGCAACCAACCGGTGCTGCTGCTGGGAACCCATCCGATAGCCGGCAGCATTGCCAATTGTTTGGTTCAGGGCGGATGGACGGTGCTCGACGATCTGGACGGAGCGTTGCCGGAGGATATCCGGATGGCGATACTGGTCACCGAAGAGGATTCCGATACCAAAATGCACCTGATCCGCGAGGCCGAGGAATGTGTACCGGTTGAAACACTGATCTGCATTAACACCGAAACCATCGGGCTCGACACATTGCAGGAGCATGCAATGCATCCCGGACGCATCATCAGCCTGAACTGGACGGAACCGGCAGACTCGACGTTTTTCCTGGAAATCATTGCCAATGACGTTACCCACCCCTCGCATGCCGGGTATATTGCCGATATCGCGAGGGCAACCTGGAACAAAGATCCGTACGTGATCCACGGCAACACGGGCATCCGTATGCGCCTGATGGGCGCTCTGATCCGGGAGGCGCTTTTCCTGGTCGGAAATGGATATGCCAACGTGGAGGACGTCGACCGCGCCTGCCGCAACGACGCCGGGTATTACCTGCCGTTTGCCGGGAACCTGCGCTACATGGACCTGATGGGTACCTACGCCTACGGGATGGTGATGAAGGAGCTCAACCGCGAGCTCGCCCGGGACACGGAGCTGCCGCTGTTTTTTAAGGAAATGATTGTCAATAAAGAATGGGGTATGGATGCAGGGAAAGGCTTTTATAGCTATGCACCGGGCGAGGCTGCGAAATGGCGGGATCTTTCGGGTAAATTCAGCCATGAAATCAGCGAACTGATCACGAAATATCATCATGCCGAAGAAGCGGTGTTAAATCTTAGAAACGGAGCCCATTGACATGAGCAGGCTGATATTCGATGCCCACCTTGACCTGGCGATGAACGCCATGGAATGGAACCGCGACCTCTCGCGCCCGCTGGACGAGATCCGTCAGCGGGAAATGAATATGAAGGATAAAAACGACCGGGGCAAAGGCACGGTATGCCTTCCTGAGCTGCGCAAGGGCAATGTCGGCATTGTGGTGGCCACGCAATTGGCCCGTTACTCGCCGTACGGCAGCTCATTGGCAGGGTGGAACTCGCCACAGCAGGCCTGGGCCATGACGCAGGCGCAGCTTGCCTGGTACCGCGAAATGGAAGCCCTCGGAGAAATGGTGCAGATCACGGACCTGACAGGTTTGGAAAACCATCTGAAACGGTGGGCGCAGCCGCTGGCGGAGAATGAAAAACGGCCTGTTGGCTATATTTTGAGCCTCGAAGGAGCTGATTCGCTGGTAGATGTTTCGTACCTGCACCGGGCCTACGACTACGGTCTGCGGGCCGTGGGACTCTCGCATTTCGGGCCGGGGCGTTATGCCCCTGGTACGAAAATGCAGGGGCCGGTGACGCCGCTGGGTTTTGAGCTGATGCGTGAAATGTCGAGGCTGAATATGATCCTCGACACGACGCACCTGACCGATGAAGGCTTCGACCAGGTGATGGATTTCTACGAGGGGCCGGTCTGGTCGAGCCACCATAATGCGCGCAAGATCGTGCCTAACCAGCGGCAGCTTTCCGACGAACAGATCCGCAGGCTTATCGACCGGGGGGCGGTGATCGGCGGGATGCTCGACTGCTGGGCGATGGATATCCGGTTTATCGACATGGTTTCTGATCCATGGCAGCTGGACATCCGGCTCGCTCACCTGGCCGATCACTGGGACCATATCTGCCAAATCGCGGGCAACAGCCGGCACGTGGCCATCGGCAGCGATCTGGACGGTATTTTCGGTACAGAGCAGTCGCCCTGGGACCTGAACTCCATTGCCGACCTGCAAAAGTTCGAAGCGATCCTGACCGACCGGGGTTATAAGGACGAGGATATCGACAATATTTTTAGTCAGAACTGGCTTCGTTTCCTGCGAAATGCATGGCAATGAGCTGTTAACTTTTTGGTTGTTGGTTAATAAAAAATTGAATGTTAAACTCTTCCACTTCATTTCTTGCCGGAAGCGCGCGCGTGAAAACCACCCCGCCGCTGGGGACGCGTATTAATGGTGATTTCATCACGCATTACGCGACCTATATCCACGACGATCTTTTTGCCAAAGCACTGGTGCTGCGTAAAGAGGAAATGACCGTCGCGCTGGTGGTGGTGGACATTTGCGTGATGCCCAAAACCTTTATCGATGCGGTGAAAGCTGCTATCACCACGCATACAGGCATACCTGCCCGTCAAGTGCTCATATCGAGTACGCACACCCACGCGGCGGGTTCGGTGGCCGATGTTCATTTGGGAAGTATCGACCCGGCCTATGAAAAATGGCTGCCGGGGCAGATCGTGGCCGCAGTGGAAGCTGCGTTACAGCGCCTGAAACCCGCCAAAGCTGCATTCGGATCGGTGATGGCGCCTGAGCATGTGTTGTGCCGCCGGTACCGGATGAAGCCGGGTTACGTGCCCGTCAACCCGGTTACCGGAGAAGCAGATGAGGTCAAAACCAATCCATTTGGTGTGGAGGAATGGACCGACCATAGCCCGGCACCGACAGACCCGGAGCTGAGTTTCCTGGCTGTGCAGGGGCTGGACGGACAGTGGATCAGCATTTTGGCCAACTATTCATTGCATTATGTAGGTGACTGGGAGAACGGTACCATTTCGGCGGACTACTTCGGTTATTTTGCGGAGCGGCTGCGTGAATGCCTGCGCGCGGGAGAGGAGTTCGTAGGCATAATGAGCAACGGCACCAGCGGCGACGTCAACATCTGGGATTTCCAGAACAGCGACCGATACCCGAAAGCGCATTTTCAAAAAAGCGAGTTCATTGGTCGCGACCTGGCCGACCGGATTGTGGCACAGCTGGATAACTTGCATTGGCAGACAACCCTCGCACTCGATTGCCTTTATGAACCATTAACCGCTGCCATTGTAAAACCTTCCGAACCTGAATTGCAGGAAGCGGCCGGACGCGTGGCTACGGCCCGTTTCGAGACCATCGAGCCGGATGGGGAAGGGCTCCGGCAAATATATGCCCGGGAGCAGTTGCTGCTTAATGAAATGCCGCCGGAAAAAGACTGCCCTGTGCAGGCAATTCGGATCGGCAACGGGGTGATCGGCGGGCTGGCAGGCGAGTTTTTCTCCGAAACAGGCCTTTATCTCAAAAAAGAGGCAGGCATCGATCATTATTTTACCATCACCATGGCGAACGGCAATGCGGGTTACGTGCCGCCGGCGCACGAAATACAAAAAGGCGGTTACGAAGCCTGGCGCTGCCGGTATAGCTGCCTCGAAGCGGGCTCGGAAGAACGCATCCGAGAACAATTGCTGAAACTCGTTCACCAACTCACCCGCTGATACTATATTTCAGGAAAGCCGCCCGGCGATTATCGGACGATCAGCGTCTTTCGGTAATCGCTGGGTGTCATATTTTTGAGCTTTTTGAACTGCCGGTTGAAATTCGCAAGGTTATTGAACCCGCATTCGTAAGCGACTTCCACCACGTTGCGGTCGTTCATAGAGAGCAGCTTGCAGGCATGCCCGATGCGGACGGTGGTGAGGTATTCTACGAATGTTACCCGGAACTGTTCCTTGAAAAAGTTACAAAACGCAGTGACGCCCATGTTGCCCACCGACGCGATTTCGGCGAGGCTTATGTCCTTGTCGAAGTTCTGCATGATGTACCCGGTGATCTTTTTGAAGCGGTCGGAGGAATCGTAATGAAAGTTTTGCACGAAGCGCGGGCTGGCCAAAAGGTCATATTCGGTTGTACTGGACATGATATCGAAGATCAACATCAGTGACGATAACCTTTTTAGTCCGTTTTGTGCGGGCATCTGGCGGATGAGCGCATTGATTTGCGAACGTGTTTTACCACGGAGGGCCATACCGCGGTCGGCAAGTTTGAGTATCTTTTTGAAATTGTCGATTTCCGGAATATTCATAAAATCCTCTCCCAGGAAATCGTCCGTGAAATGAATCACCAGCGCATCGGCTTTTTCCGGCGCGCGGCGTTCGAGGTAGATCGGGTCGTTGACCCACACGTGCGGCAGGAGCGAGCCCATAAACACGAGATCATCCTCTTCAAAATAGCCGATATGGTCGCCTACCATCCGTTTTCCGGTGCTTTTATTGACCATAACAAATTCGTAATGAGCATGGTAATGCCAGGGTGCGGGAAAGAAATCACCGGTTTCCTGAAACACAATGAAGGACTTGTCGACGTCCTGCGGCAGGTGGAATTCAACGGCTTTCATAACGATGGGTTTGGAATGTATTGATAATACTAATACAATTTTTCAAAACGTACCAGTTTGTGAAAAATAGTATCATCAATAAGCAGGAAAGTAGCAGGTCACCCCATTTAACGCATTGACCTTGAACAAAAAGAAGGTTCGCTGACCACTGATATATGCAACGCGGCAATCATTTCAATGGCTTTACTGGCCAATCAGCCAGGGGTTTAGTAGGGGCTACATCGCGGGATTCGGATAGGTAGGACGAAAAATTATGACGGGTACCTGCCCCCAACTTCGCTTCAAAACCGATAAATGTTGTCCCGGGATTCAGCGCGTCGTAGTCATGCTGCGGCGTGGTAGGCCATGTTTTAATGCTGATCGGAGTTTGTGTATCAAAAATCAGGAACATTTTCTTGCCATTCTGCGAAAGCTCCACGGTTTTCCCGTCGATAATCCGTACATCGGCACTGGTGAGCATGTTCCAGCGCATGGTGGTTTCTTTCGGGCCGCATTCGATCTCGTCGCGCACTACCACATACCGCTGGTCGATAATTCCCAGGCCGCGCCTGACCGCTTTGGCCTGATCCTGGTACATTTCCGTTAAATGGGTGGTCACCATCATACTTGCGCCTTCTCCGGTTACCCCGTCAATCTTAGCGTAGCCTTTCGCATTGGTCAGCTGGCCGTCAAACGAGATGACATTGTGGGCGAAATTATTCAGCCGGAACACTTCCCACCGCTGGGAGTTTTGTGCCCGGTTCCAAAGATCCACACCCTTGGATTCGAGTGAATTGTAGTCCTGCATGCCGAAATCCATAGCCCAGCGCTCGCCGAGCGCATCCATTACAAAGGATCCAACATCCATATGCGCGTGGTTGACCGCCGGCGAGCCTGCTTTCACGCCGAGGAACACCGCATGTGGCTTTTCCCAGGAGCTTCGCATGAGTGCAACGGGAGAAGGACCCTGGCCAGCCCAGAATGTTTGAGTCGGTGCATGTACGACGGAAAGCTCGGTTTGCGTTCCCCAGATCAGCAATGCAGGCAGAATACGGTTTTTGACTTCCGTCTGGCCGGGCGAAGAGAGCAGCGCTTTCTGTCCCCATAGCAAGGACGGATCCTGCGTTCGTTTTGCGAACCAGAACAGGGCAGGGGTGAGGCCTTCTTTTAAGCCGCTATCGCCCCAGTTGTGCGCCATGCCTGTTGGCCCCACCAGGTGCTGCATGAATGCGCCTGTTTTTAAAAAGCCGTCGGAACCGGAAAGCCCGAAGTCTGTCCCCAACGCCTTTTCCAATGCGGATATCAGCAGCACATTGAAACTCGTCCCGTATCCCCAATAGCTGAAACCTTCGGGATAGGCGCCGTCGGGTTTGTAGGAGTGGAGCATAGCCTTGGGTACCGACCCCACCGCCCGCTTAACGATCTGCGCCGCAATGGCAGGCTCATGCTCGGCGATTGCCAGCGCCCCAAAGGTGATCCCGGCATTGCAAACCTGGTTCCAGTTGTGCTCGGCCGACAAAAACCAGTTGTAGGTCTTGTCCAATGAGGGGATAATGCCTTTAATCAGCATTGCTTCGCGCAAGCGGGCGCGGGTTGGTTCGTTTAGCTTCTCGTACAGCCAGTCGTAGCCGATGGCCACCGCCATCGTCATTTCGGCCACATCCAGAAAATGGGTAGGATTCCAGTCTTCAAATGCTGCAACTGCGAGCAATTCCTTTTCGGCCCTCGCCAGGTATTTCGCTTCGCCGGTTGTACGGTAGGCGTAGGAAAGCATGAAAACGCGCCGGAGGCATTCCCTGGATTTGTCCAGCAGGCGTTTGCCGATCTTGATCCGTTCGACCGGGGCCAAGGCAAGCATTCGGTCGCATTCACCGAGGATCGCATTGTGCACGGTTTGCCATTGCGGGTATTTCCGGATTTGCGTGAGGAGGACTTTCTCCTCGCCTTTCAGAAGAAGAAGCCGGGGATGCTCTTGTCGGAGTGTTTTGAGGATCTGGCTGCTATCCGCAGCGGGCTGTGCGGTAAGGCGGGCGAAGGTGAATAGTTGCAGGGTAACCAGTACTATCAGCGCTCTTTTCATATTTGGATGTGTATTGATTGAAAACCATCCGACCGGTATGGTGGCCGGTCGGATAAAACTGATGCCATTATTACTCCCACCCCGGATTTTGCTTGATTTTCGGGTTCTGCGCGAGTGTATTCAGCGGGATCGGCCAGAGATAATGCTTCTTTTCATCGAAAACCGGTATCTCGTAGTCGGTACCTTTATAGACCGCGATGTACTCTTTGCCGGAAACAGGGTCGATGTCCGATTTCATGGTCGTGCCGGCGAAGCGTTTTTTCGCTGCGTCGTTCCAGCGGACACCCATGGCGGGTATTTCCAGTTTTTTACCCTGCTTCCAGCGGATCAGGTCGGCGTACCGATGACCTTCCATGAACAACTCGATTCGGCGTTCGCGCCTGATTTCCACGATGATCGGCGAAATACCGTCCTTGGTGTAGCGCGGATCAACAGGGACTTTAGACAGCAGCAGGTGCGGCATGCCTACGCGGTCGCGGAGTTTGTTGATGGTCTTGTCAAGGTCGGCCTGGCTAATGGTGCCCAGTTCCGCCGTCGCTTCCGCATAAATTAATAGCGCTTCTCCCAGGCGGAGGGTAATGGCCGGCGTTTCGCCGGTGTTGTAGGCCTTTCCTATCATATCATCGGCATTGTAATGCTTGATAATGTGGTAACCCGTAGTCGTTTTAAAGCCTCCGCCGGGCATACCTTCCAGCATCGGATAGGCCCGGCCGTCGGCCAGATGGTATTTGTAGATGCCTGTGTCCTCGGGATGCAGAATGGTCTGGCGCAGGCGCGGGTCGCGGTTTTCGAAGGTGCTTTCGATCGTTTCATCGCCTTTGTACAGCGGAGATAATGTAATGGGCAGGCCGTCGGTGCACAGATAATCCTCTACCAGGCTTTTTGTCGCGCCGCCGGTGTAACTGAAATACGCCTGGACGTGGTTGTTAATGACCCCGGTTTTGTATTTTCTCCAATAAATCACCTCGGAGTTACCGGCCAGGTCCAATATCCGGTGATAGGCATTGTAGTCGCTCTGGGGCTTCCCTGTGCTGTAAAGGCGATAAGGGCCGGTATCCATTAATTCCGCGGCTGCTTTGGCGGCTTCTTCCAGCCACATTTTGGAGTCGCCCGCTGCGTGGTATTTGTTGAAGGTACCTTCGTAGAGGCATACCCTGGCCTTGACCAGCAATGCTCCCCACCGGTTGATCCTGCCGGGCGCATTGCCATCTCCCCAGCTGTTAGGCAATTTCTGGCTGGCGAAATTCAGGTCTTCGAGCACTTTCTGCATGGCTTCCGCGCGCGGGGTGCGGGCGGCGTAAAGCTCCTCGGAATCAATCGTCAGCTCTTTTTCTACAAAAGGTACATCGCCGTATTTCTGCACTTTGTCGGCGTAGAACCATCCGCGGAAAAGCCGCGCTTCGGCCATGTACTTCTCCTTGACGGCCTGACTTACCTTGGCGCGGTCGTAATTGGCAAGCCCCACATTGATTGCCCTGACGAAATCCCAACCCTGGTAGCCAAACCAGTCGGGGCTGGAAGGTACATTGTATTTTCCGGCGCGGATCTGCTGGAAAAAGTTGTGTCTCGGCTCGCGCGGGGCCATATTATCCGAGAGCTCGTCGATTGACCAGATATTGCCGAAGTGACTGTCGAAGCCCTCGGTATGCCCCATCATAATAGGAATCTTCCAGTCGTTGCGCGCAATGTTGTAAAGGCTGTTGTTGTAAACCGCCAGGTCGCTTTCGGTATTCCAGTAGGTGGCATTGGTAATTTTATCGATCGGCGTCCGGTCGAGAAACTCATCGTTACAGCCTGCCAGCAAGAGCAGTACTATGACCGCTATGGATTTTGAGAATATATCTTTCATACAAATTTGATTTATAATCAATTGAATATCTGTGTATCAATGAGCATAGTTGCAATGCGTCTCCCGCAGAAGAGCGCGAGGCCGGC
>DATMSL010000220.1:0-3824 GCA_035565435.1 Dyadobacter sp.
GTTTTCTCCGGTATTCAGTTGGAAACATCTGATATTCCTCTTTGAAGAGCTTTGTGAAGTATTTTGGATTGTTGAAACCAACCTGGTAGGCGATCTCTGAGATAGTAAGCTGGCTTTTTTCGAGCAGGTCGGCCGCCCTGCGCATACGGATAATGCGGATGAACTCGACAGGCGTTTTGCCCGTCAGCGAAAGTATTTTTTTGTACAAATAAACCCGGCTCATCGACATCGCCTCGCTGAGCTGCTCCACGGTATATTCGGCATTGGCCAGGTTCTGCTCGACTACTTTCACGGCGCTGTTCACAAACTGCTCGTCCATCGACCGCACCGCTACCTCGCTCGGGCGGATCTCGATGTGCTGCTGGAACTGCTTCTGCAACTGCTCGCGCTGCAAGATCAGGTTCGATATCCTGACCTGCAAAATATCGAGCCTGAACGGTTTGGTCACATACGCGTCGGCGCCGGTCTGGTACCCCTGCAGTTGCTGCTCGTCCTCCGCCCGCGCAGTGAGCAATACCACCGGGATGTGCGACACGCGCCGGTCGGTTTTGATGCTTCGGCAAAGTTCGATCCCGTCCATTTCCGGCATCATCACATCGCTCACGATCAGATCCGGAATATGTTCGAGGGTCATATCAAAGCCAGCCCGGCCGTTAGCGGCTTCCAGGACCCGGTATTTTTTCTGAAATACTTCTTTGAGATATTCCCTGAATTCATCGTTATCCTCCACAAGCAGGATCAGGGGTTTTTCTTTGCCTGATTTTTCCTCGGCAAGGTCAATATCGATGGTCGCCATGTCTGCGGAGGTTGGCTCTGCTACATAGGCGGGTATCTCGCGGGCGAGGCTCTCGCGCAGGGGCAATGTGACGGTGAACGTACTGCCCTTGCCGACTTCACTATCCAGGTCGATGCTGCCGCCGTGCATTTTGACGAACTCGCTGGCAATGGAAAGCCCTATGCCGCTGCCTTGGTTCATAATGTGCCCGGGCATGGGATGCTGGTAAAACCGGTCGAAGACTTTCTGCTGCGCTTCGGAAGGGATGCCGATGCCGGAATCTTCGACCTTTATTTCCAAAGCCTCACCGCTCTCATGCCCCACCGCCTGCAGCCGCACGGTTACCTGCCCGTTTTCAGGCGTGAATTTGAATGCATTCGACAGCAGGTTATACATCACTTTGGACAATTTATCCTGGTCAAAATCAGCATAGCGCGACGCTACGGAACTTTCAAACCGGTAAAGGATGTGCTTGTGCTCGGAAAGGTCGGAAAACGTCTGGGTGATTTGCCTTACAAACTGCACAATATCACCGCGCTCGGGCATGAAACGGGTTTCCTCTACTTCCAGCTTCTTAAAATCGAGCATCTGCGTCACCAGATTGAGCAGCCGCTGCGCATTGCGGTGTACAAGCGAGAGCTGCCGGTGCACGGTGTGATCGGAGCGGATGCCGCGCAGCAGGTTTTCGAGCGGCGTGAGCATAAGCGTAAGCGGCGTGCGGAACTCGTGGCTCACATTGGTAAAAAACCTGATCTTCATCAAATCCAGCTCATGCATTTGCTGGGCATACCGCCGCTCCTGTTCCAGCTTGAAATTCATCCGCTCCCGTTCGATCAGGACCCAGCGTGCAATCATCAATGCGCCTGCTATCAACAGAAAATACAACAAGTAAGCCCAGGGCGTCTGCCGGAAAGGCGGCAGCACCCTGATTTCCAATCGCCGTTCGGTTGCAGCACCACCTTCTTTTGTCTTAACCTTAAACACATAACTGCCCGGGTCTAGGTTGGTGTAGGTAACGCGGCGGGTGTTATCAGCCTCAAACCACTGGTCATTAAACCCCTGTAAAGTGTACAGGTAATGGTTTTTCTCCGAATGCAGGAAGTTCAGGGCTGCGAATTCAATGGTGAATACATTCTGGCTGTGTTCCAACACAATACGATCGGTGGTCGAAATGGATTTTTCCAGAACCTGACTGCCATCCGCGAGCATCCCGGGACGAATGCTTTTATTAAATATTTGAAAATCCGTGAGCACTACCTTCGCAGCCGCGCGCTCGTCTGTTACCTGGGCGGGATCGAAAATGGAGAAACCGTTGGCACCGCCGAAAACCAGTTCGCCCGAATGCAGCCGCAGCGCCGCATTCTCGTTGAAGCCGCGGCCTTGCAAGCCATCGACCTCATTGAAGGTACGTACCTGAAATCCCGCAGGAACGCCGCCGGCGCCTTTCTTGGTCACCTTCAGATTAACCACGCCTTTCGGGGTACCGAGCCATATTTGCTGGCGGGCATCGACCACGACGGTTAGTATGGAATTATCGGGCAATCCGTGACGCGTATCGTAAGTATCAAAAGCATTTCGCGCAGCATCGTAACGGTTGAGGCCTTCGGAAGTCCCGATCCAGATGGCGCCGGCATCGTCCTGCGCGAGCGACATGACAGCGTCGCTGCTAAGGCCGGCAGAGTCGCCGTTAGTATGCTTATAATGTACAAAACGCCCGGTTTGGCGCATCAGCACGTCGATCCCGTTCGCGGTTCCTATCCAGAGGTTGCCCTGCTTGTCTTCCAGCATAGCCGAAATGTAATCGGAGCTGACCGAATTGGGCGCCAGGTTGCGGTAATGCCGGAATGTCTTCGATGACCTGTCGAACAAATCCAGACCATCGGCCATGGTACCGACCCACAACCGCCGGCGGGAATCTTCGAATATCTCCCACACCCGGTCGTCGACAAGACTGGTCGAATCAGCCGGATCGTGCAAATAGCGCGTAAATCGCTGACCATCGAACCTATTAAGCCCCCCGAAATAGGTTCCGATCCAAAGCACGTCCTGCCGGTCCAGAAACAGACTGACAATCACGTCGTTGCTCAGACTATTAGGATCACCCGGCTTGTTCCGGTACTGCCGGAAGCTGTTGTTCCTGCGGTCATAATAAATCAGGCCGCCGCCATTGGTACCAACCCAAAGATTGCCCTTGCGGTCTTCGGCAAACACATTCACATCGTCAAAAGGCAGGCTGCTTGCATCACCCGGTAAATGACGGACAAGCGAAAACCGGAAAATATGCTGGTGGTAATTACAAAAACCCTGCTTGTAGGTGCCCGCCCAAATCATGCCCGTGGCATCTTTATACAATGTCTGGATACTGTTCTGACTGATCGTTCGCGGGTCGCCCGGATTAGAAAGCAGTGTGGATACCCTGCCCGTTGCTTTGTCGAGAATGTTGATGCCGCCATGGTCGGTCCCGATCCAGATACGTCCGTCGGGCCCGGAGATCATCGCGCTCACCGCATTATTGCTGAGCTTGAAATCGGGTCCGGCCGTGCCAGCCATACGGAGGATATTCTTTTTAAAATCAAAATTGAATGCGCCGACAGCCGCCTTGACAATGTATACCCAGGGCTCGCCCTGCCCGTCTACAAATACCTTGTGATTGGACAGCTTGCCCAGGTTACGGCGCTGCAACAATGTGCTCTGAATATCGATCGCGTGCGTGGCCGCGTTTACGCGTGCAAGGAAGCCGTCGTCACATACGACCCAGAGGTTTCCACGCGCATCTTCGTCGAAATCCGATATCGCGCGCGTGCCCGGCACATCCTGTGTGGGCGCGAATTTGACTTTAACAAGCTGTTTGGAAGCCGTACGGTATTTCAGCAACCCAAGCTTGTTATGACTGATCCAGTAGTCGCCCGAGCGGGTTTTGATGATACGGTTGAAATCGGCGTCTCTCAGCCCGAAATGCTGTGCAGCGCGGTTCGCATTGCGATCGATCGTTTCGGTAACCGGGTCATAAATGTCAAAACCGAGCAGGGTACTGATCCAGATATAGCCT
>DATMSL010000221.1:0-1515 GCA_035565435.1 Dyadobacter sp.
CGCAGGTTCCCGAGCGTTCCCAGAAACCCAGAACAAAAGGACTTACCATGGTGATGGACAAAGGGCTGAGTGTCAGGGAAGCAGAAGATATGCTGTCCACCGCATCGCCTTATATTGATATCGTAAAGCTGGGTTGGGCCACTTCGTTCGTAAGTCCGAACCTGAACGAGAAGCTGGCGGTTTATAAAAATGCCAATATTCCGGTGTACTTCGGAGGAACGCTGTTCGAAGCATTCGTGGTCAGGAACCAGTTTGACGATTACCGTAAGTTACTCGATAAATATCAGCTGACTCACGCCGAGGTTTCCGACGGCTCTATTGAAATGCCGCAGGATATTAAATGCGAATACATCCACAAGCTTTCCCAACAGGTTACCGTTCTTTCAGAGGTAGGTTCCAAGGATGAGAATAAGATTATCCCACCCTACAAATGGATCCAGCTGATCAAATCTGAATTACAAGCAGGTGCATGGAAGGTGATCGGTGAAGCCCGTGAGTCGGGGAATGTGGGTTTGTTCCGCGCAAGCGGCGAGGTGCGCCAGGGGCTTGTCGAAGAAATCCTTACTGAAATTGCATTTGAAGATATGATCTGGGAAGCTCCCCAGAAATCACAGCAAGTATGGTTTGTGAAACTGCTCGGGGCCAATGTCAACCTGGGTAACATCGCTCCAAGCGAACTGATACCACTCGAAACGATCCGCCTCGGCCTTCGCGGGGATACTTTCAACCACTTCCTGAATACCAAAACGAAACAGAAGTGGAAAATCGATTCCAAATAAGTCAGGACTCATAAAACAGATTGTCAACTTAACGCATAGCTATGGAATTTTTAACGCAGTTCATTGATTTCTTCCTCCATCTCGATAAGCATTTGTTCAACATCGTGGAAGAATATGGTACACTCACTTATGTCATTCTGTTTTTGATTGTCTTCACCGAAACCGGCCTGGTAATCATGCCACTGCTTCCCGGTGACTCGCTCCTATTTGCCGCCGGCGCCATCGCCGCCAACGAAACCACCGGCCTGAACGTCTGGTTGATCATCATTATCCTCATTATTGCGGCATTGCTCGGAGATAATGTCAATTATTTTATGGGTAAAACTTTCGGTGGTCAGATCAAGAAACGCGAAAAGATATTATTCCTGAAAAGAGAATATCTCGAAAAGACCGAAGCATTCTACGAAAAACACGGGGGTAGCACTGTAATCATGGCACGCTTCATTCCGATCGTTCGCACGGTGGCGCCCTTCGTAGCAGGCGCAGGCAGCATGAATTACTCGCGCTACATTATCTTCTGCATCGTCGGCGCGTTGCTTTGGGTACCTACCCTTACATTGCTCGGCTACTTCTTCGGAAATATGGAGATTGTTAAAAAGAACTTCGAGCTGGTCATTTTCGGCATCATCGGAATCTCTATTCTGCCAATGATTTTCTCTTACCTGAAAAGCCGGTTTGCGAAGCCAAGTGCGGCTTAGAGGACTTCGGCTATCGGCAGTCGGCTTTTATTTGCGAT
>DATMSL010000222.1:0-7896 GCA_035565435.1 Dyadobacter sp.
GTATGTAGGCGTCCGGGTGATCGAGTAACAACAAAAAAACAGCCCCGATCGGGGCTGTTTTTACTTACCGACGCTTGTATCGGCCTTATTCCCGGTGCTGCTCTCCTTTAACCCCGCGATCATCTGCTTCATCGACTCCATATCCTTTTCCAAACGGTAAATCACCGCGCTCTTTCCATTAAGCTCTTTCACCGCTTCGATCAAATGCGGGATAAGGCCTGTGTAATCAACTGATTTAAAACCCTCCGAATCGGTTGTCACGAGTTCCGGAAAGATCTTTTCGACTTCCTGGGCAATCACGCCCGTTTGAAGCCGCTGATTTGCCCGTTGACTCTTCCAAAAATAATGGTACCCTCCCAATTCACTGATTTTAGCCAAACTGCCAGTCAAAGGGGAAATATTGTATTTCAAACGGCGATCGGAATATTCGTGCATTTTGCCGTAGAGGTACAAATCCTGATGAACCCTGAGATTTTCACTGACGTCCATCGCTCCGTAACATTCCATATTTCGCTGTATCCGCACACTTCCATTTTTAAACATCTTAATAAACCAGCCCGCGTCATTTGAATAAAAGCCCGCCGCTCCTTCATCGATGGTCCCTACGAAAAAATTGGGTTTGTAACTGGGGCTGTCGAGCCAGAGCCCGGCAGTTAGTCCGGCGCTATGCCGCAACCGCATTCTCCCTCCGACGTCGAGGAGGTGTTCGGGATTGGTAACGCTTGCGCCGATCCCTACATTTCCATTTCTCAGAATGGTCAGTGCGTTGGACCTGTTGACGTCGCTTGCTCCATTACCCACCTGGAAAATTCGGTTGAGAGGGCTCGATGCCACGACCGGGTCTGATTGGTTATTGTAGGCACCCAACGCAACGCCGCCAAAAGATTTGGTGATCGTGCCGGCACCAATGGCCGTCGACTGTGCGCCCGATGCAATCGCCAGCGAGCCCATGGCAACTGACTTATAACCAGTGGCATGAACGCCCGTACCAAATGCGACGGTTCCTTCGGCAGCCGCCTCCGAGCCGCTCCCTATCGCGACGGCGTTTTCCGCATTGGAAAAAAGATAAGAGCCGATCGTTATGGAATTAATACCTGAGGCAAACGACATTTTACCCATAGAAATCGCTCCCTCTCCGGAGGCCTTGGTATCCAGTCCGGTGGCAAAGGAATAATTCCCTACCGAGGCATCATTCCAATACGAGGTACTGTTTATATCCAGCGCCCCGGCGCGGAAAGCCGCCTTGCGGGGATACCAGATCAGGCTAGCACCAGCTTGCAGGCCGGGAAGAATAGGCCCTGCACCCAGGATACCTTTCTGTATGACCGGGTACCCATTCATCCATTGCTTCGATACCATTGCGTAGGGTACGCTCTGCAACTGCGTCGTACCCATGTCTGTAAAACTGTCAGCGCCGCCGTTTACATCGAGCTCCGATTGCAGGAAAAACTCCTTGGAACCCCAGTCGATGCTAAGAAAAGCATTCGTGCCCACTACAAGGTTGTAAATACCCGCCGCGCTTGTTTTCGGAGAATCGGTCTGCTGGTAAACAACCGGGCCGTCGGGCGCATTCTCGTGGATTGTGACGCGCACTGAAACGGTCGCGTTGGCGATCACATTGCCCGCTCCGTCGCGTGCAAGTCCCTGGTACGCAAACTTGAAGGGGTTCTGAGCTGGTGCGACCACCGCAGTAAGCAGCACCAGCGATAGGCTGCGAACTAACGCCCGGCACCGTAAAAGAAACTCGGTGCGTTGCATCATAAAGCTTTGGGGTAGATTTCTTGTTCTCATACAGCTTTGATTGATTAATGTTCCGGCATTACAGATACAGGAGCATTTTATCAGTCGCCATCATGAAAAACATATATAATGTGTAAACGGACACGCAAAAAAACCGAACGGCCAACGACACAGCTAGGAAGGCTCCCTCAGCCTCAAAAAACCTCAACCTGAATCCTGCAAAAGACTTACAGTAATACGACGCTCCGATTAAAACTAGGTAGATCGCAAACCTTGCTCCGCCTTTTTCAATGCAATCGTGAAAGTACTCCCTGCTCCCAGTTCGCTTTCGACGGTGAGCGTGCCGTCCTGGGCTTCCATAAATTCGCGGCTGATCGCGAGGCCCAGACCAGTACCTTCCTTGGTGGAGCCCGGCACGCGGAAATAGCGGTCGAAGATTTTATCCTTATACTCCTGTGAAATGCCCTGCCCGTTGTCGGCCACAGCAATGCGCACAGCCTCGGCGTCTTCGTCCAGCACAATGCGGATACTGGAATGGTCGTAAGAATAGCGGATCGCATTGGAAACCAGGTTGGTAAGCACCCAGGCCGTCTTCTCCGAATCGGCGAGTACATTTGATCGCAGCCCCTTGTCCTCGATTTGCAGGCGGATATCCCGGTTTTCGGCCTGGGTTTCGTTGGCTGCAATGGCATATTGCACAATTTCCCGAACCGACGTGCCGGCTATATTGAGCTGGATTTTACCGCTTTCCACCTGGGTAATATTCAATAGTTCACCGGTGATTTTCAACAGCCGGTCGGCGTCCTCACGAATGCTGTCGAGCAGGCTGCGCTGCTCGTCGTTGGTATCGCCTACCCGTTCGTTACGGAGGAGGTCAAGGGTTATTTTAATGGAAGAAATGGGCGTTTTGAGCTCGTGTGAGACGTTGGCAATAAAATTTGTTTTGGCAAAATCCAGCTCTTTGTAGGGCGTCACATTACGCAGAATGATCACATGGCCGATCGAGCGCGGTTGCTGCTCGCCAGTCGGCACGATGGAAATATCGACGTATTCCTTTTCAAAATAACTTTCCTTCTCGTCGGCATAGATCTTCATGGCACTACTTTGACTGCTACCCGTACCCTGCGGTTCGAAAAGGTCTTTCACCAGCGAGCGGACGAGGTCGTTGTGCAGCGCAACTTCGGTGGCATTGCGGCCAACCAGCTCGGATGCCTGCAGGCCGGTCACCTTTCTGGCTACTTCATTGGCAAATATTACATTCCGGTTTTCGTCCAGGCCTATCACCGGGTCGTGCATGTTGTCGATCAGGGTTTCCACCCGTTTTTTCTCGATCATCAGCTTCGCCAGGTTGCTGTTATTGTACTCTTCCAGCTTCTCAGCCATGGTATTGAATGACTGCGCCAGCTGCCCGTATTCGTCGTGGCTGCCAAAATGCACCCGTTCGGTGTAGTTCTCATTCGCTATCTGGCGGATACTTTCCGTGAGCTCGCGGATCGGGTTGGCGATGTTTCCCGGCAGGTTTACAAACAACGTAAATGCAATAATGAAGCACAATGTCCCCGTAATGCCGATCCACACCATGGAGCTCTTGGCCGTCTGGCCCGCAATATGGCTTTTGCGGTTGATCGCATCGAGGTTAATGCTCATGATTTCCAGCGCGTCGTTACGGATCAGCGCTACGGTTTCCTTGTCGCGGACATTGGCTTTCAGTTTTTCAAAATGGCCTGTCAGCTGCGCGGTGAGCCCTCTTTCCCCTATTTCCGTGATATTCTTTTGCTGGGCTTCGAGGTTCTTTTTGAATAGATCCAATGCCCCGGCATGTACTTCCAGCTCGTCGAGCGCGTGAAGCATCTGTCGCGAGTAATCAAGCGAATTATGGTTGGCAATGAGAATATTGCGCGAATCGGCCGAAAGCAGGCTCACCTGCCTGATCCCCACCACGGCCAGCACCGTGATCATGGCGAAAAGCACGCCGATACCCAGCCTCAGTTTGGTTTTGATCTTCATTTCAGGAAAGTATTTAGAGGTCAATGTCGGAAGAAGACATTTTATTTAAAAGCCCCATAAACACATTCGTAGCCAGAATGACTTTGAAAAGGTTCAAATGCAGGACCACCGGCAGCCCTTCAGGCAGCTCGTGGGTTTCTTTCCGATTGTGCGTTTCGATATAACCGATCTTTACGTCGCCCCTGCACGCGGGAGCGCATGGCTTTCCTGCAACATCCGGCTAGCATCCGCTATCGTTCAGTTGTTTCAAATGGATTTTGTACAAAACATCGGGAACAATGTCTGCGGACCATGACGATGGCGTGTTTCTGGTTTTGGTCCAAACATTGGCATACACAAACACATTCTCGATCAGTAGTTTCACCATCGCGTCACCTTCCCGGTACACTTTCTCCGCAAGGCCGAAACAGCTTCTCGCCGCCGGAAAGTGGCGCTGCTCCATTGTGTTCTTTGTGCAAGCCGACAGGTAGTGGATTGATGAATGGATAGAATTGAAAGTATGTGCTGATACCTCCGCGCAATCCGCTCCGGCCACGACGGGAAGTTCATTTTTGAGCAGGTTAATGATTTGCAATTGAGTAAACATGACTGTATGGGTTAAAACCGGGCTGATGAGTTGATCGAAAAAATCAAGGCGCTGGTTCGTGGAAAAGAAAACTCCGAAATCTGTATTAGCCCGATGGGCCGGCGCGTCGTCGGTACCGTCGGCATAACGGTAGTGGCTATACTCCAAAACGCAGACGCGGTGGTTCCGAACCTGATCCCTTCCCTTCCACTGCGCCAAATCCCATGTCCATACCTAAAATTTTTATAAACTCATGACAGCATATAGCAACTCCTGTTCCGTCGACTTAAGTCGACGGCAAGACGCTGCTATACAGACAGATGCATTTGTATTTGCTTTTTTATCAAAATGGAAATGCCTGTGCTTCACAGTTTGTACTCGTCGATCTTACGGTAAAGCGTTGCGATGCCTATTTCGAGCAGCCTTGCGGCTTCGGCTTTATTGCCGTTGGTGTAGTTCAGTACTTTTTGCAAATGCAGTTTTTCGGAACTGGCGAGCGAAAATGCCGACATGTTCTTACCGCCGTCCTGTCTTGGATGTTGCATCTCAAAAGGCAGGCTCTCGATATCCAGCACGGGGCCATCGGTAAGGATCACACTGCGTTCGATCACGTTTTTGAGCTCGCGGATATTGCCGTTCCAGGGATTTTTCTCCAATGCATGGATAAGATCCGGCGAGAGCGAGGTAATCTTTTTATTGGTTTTCAAGGCAAACTGCGTGGCAAAACTGTTCGCGAGCGCACCTATGTCGCCCGTGCGCTCCCGCAGCGCGGGCAATGTGATCTGGAAAACCGAAAGCCGGTAAAACAGATCGCTCCGGAACTCGCCTGCCTCTATTTGTTTGGGCAAATCGCGGTGTGTGGCGGCAATCACCCGCACATTCACTTTGGTAGGATGCGTTTCCCCTATTTTGATAAACTCCCCCGATTCCAGCACACGCAGCAGCTTAGCCTGTAATTCCGGCGCGAGCTCTCCTATTTCGTCGAGAAAAATTGTACCGTTATTCGCTTCCTCGAAAAGGCCTTTTTTATCCCGCACCGCACCCGTAAATGCGCCCGCCTTATGCCCGAACATCTCGCTTTCCAGCAAGTCTCTCCCAAATGCTGAGCAGTTAATGGCCACAAACGACTTCTTGGCCCGGTTGCTGGCCTGATGGATGGACTGCGCAAAAACCTCCTTCCCCGTGCCCGTTTCACCCAACAGCAACACCGTCGTGTCCGTAGGTGCCACGCGGCGCGCGAGGTCAATGCAGGCTTGCAAATTTCTGGATTTGCCGATAATAGCATCGAACGACCGCTTTTCCCCCAATTGCCTTTCCAGGCTGACCACCCGGCGGTTCAGTTCGGCTTTTTCGATAGCCTTGTACAGCAGCGGAATGATCTTGTTGTTGTCGTCGCCCTTGGTAATGTAGTCAAATGCGCCGTTTTTAATAGCCTGCACCCCGTCAGGGATGTTGCCGTAGGCGGTAAGCAGGATCACTTCCATCAAGGGATACTTCTCCTTCAAAGCCTTCGAAAACTCTACGCCGTTACCGTCCGGTAGCTTTACGTCACAAAGCACCACATCGATATCCGACTGGTCGAGCTTTTTCCAGGCCGTTTTAATATCGCCCGCTTCGATCACCTCAAAGCCTTCCAGCTTGATCACGCGGGCCATCAGGCCACGCAGTTTTTCCTCGTCGTCGACGATTAGTATCTTCTTCATGCAGTCTACTTGCCCCGGACTTAACTCCGGGGTTAATAAAATGGCTAATGATAATGATTGGGATGCAGGCAATAAGCCCAATAGTCATAGATCACCCGGATCCTCGCTTTCAGTTCCTCGAAGCTGTTTTCCTTCTTAAAAAATCCCTGAATGGTCGACTCGTAAGCGGTTTCTATCACAATGGGGTTGTCTGCCGTGCTCAGAAACACGAACGGGATCGATTTCTTGCGCAGGTATTCGTTCTTGTCGATCCGCTCTCGGAGTTCCAAGCCGTTCATAACCGGCATATTGATATCACAAATGATCAGGAATGGCTGGTCACGCGTGGTTTCGAGGTAAAGCAGGGCTTCGACGCCGTTACTGAAAAACAAAAGCTCGTTGGATATGTCAAGCTCCTCCATCACGCTCTTGATTAGAAACTGATCATCGGCGTCGTCTTCGATCGAAATAATGGGTCCTTTGATTGACATTGCCCGTAGCTTAATGACTAAAATCCTGGTTGCAAATAACGCAATAAATGCTTCCAATACCAATCGGCTCGCGATTCCGTCAAAATCCGCCGCGCGTAGTTTTTCATCCGTCCCGCGTAGGCTCCGGCAGGAAACGACCTCTTAGTTTTGCATCAGAATCAAAATCAGCCATGAAAACAAATCAAACCATGAAAAAACAACTTCTAACACTGTTAACAGTTGCGGCACTGTTCACAAGCTGCACCGACCACGACGGCCCTGTCAGCCCAGCCAACTACCATCTTGATGAAACCTCGGTCGCGGAATGGAAAGGCTTCCTCAGAACGGGTTACTTTAATGAAGGTACGATCGAAGTGGAAAGCAACAGTCTGGTAATCGAAGGGGGTAAAGTAAAAAGCGGGGCATTTACGCTCCCGCTTGCATCAATCGTCAATCTGAACCTGCCCACCGACGAATTGAAACACCAACTGGTACACCACCTGCAAAGCGCCGATTTCTTCAATATGGCGCTCCACCCGAATGTAACCTTTGAAATCATGAGCGTGGCGCCCTTCACCGGAGGGGGTCCCGGTGTGGTTCCCGGCGCAAATTTCGAGGTGACAGGTCATTTAACACTGTTAGGTAAGAGTAATCAGGTCACATTCCCGGCCCGGATCGATTTAAACGGTGATTCCTTCAAATTAGAGGCAACCACGAGCTTCGACCGTACGCTTTGGGGCATGAACTATGCCACGGAACCCGGCCTTCCGGACGACGCGTCCATCAAACCGGGTATCGAGGTCCATCTGAAACTCTCTGGAAGTAAAATTTAACGAAGGGAGGCTGGTACACGAAAAGCCGCCGCAGAGTTGCGGCGGCTTTTCAATTTAGAGAAACATCCCTCCAGAAACTTCGAGCCGCTGACCAGTGATCCAGCGCGCATCTTCCGAACACAGGAAGGCCACCACACCACCAATATCGTTGGGCTCACCCACGCGCCCCAGCGCGGTAATGCTGCTGATAAAGTCGGTCAGGCCGGGGTGGCTGTCGAAGGACTCGCTGTTGAAATCGGTATAAATCGCGCCCGGCGCCAATGCGTTCACCGTAATGCCTCTGCCGCCCAGTTCTTTGGCCATGTAGCGCGTGAGCGTGTCGATCGCACCCTTCATGGATGCGTACGCGGCGTACCCGGGCGTGGAGAAGCGCGCAAGACCCGTCGAAAGATTCACAATCCGACCGCCGTCTGCGAGCAACGGCAATGCTTTTTGTGACAAAAAATAAACGCCTTTAAAATGCACATTCATCAGGTCATCGAAATCCCGCTCGCTGGTTTCCGCAAATGCAGACGGACGGCTGATACCCGCATTATTTACCAGAAAATCGAAAGAAGTGCGGTTCCATTTATCTTTCAGAATGACGGAAACCTGGGAAA
>DATMSL010000223.1:0-10240 GCA_035565435.1 Dyadobacter sp.
CTGCTTCTATATCGGCATCACCGGCTCATCATTTTTCCAACATTATATTTAATTTATTGATGAGCAAATGTAGATAACCCGGCGTGTTTGTCATGAGCATATTTGTTAAAACTAATGCCACAAATGTTCAACAAGGGGTGATGAATTGAAAATAAACTACAAAACCATACCATGTCAGCGTCCCTCAAATTTTTGATGATCATCTGGATCGGCTTGTTGTATGTCCTGCCCCCTGATTGCAACGCCAGCGGAAACGATTTGCAGCTGAACTTTACTGCGATCACATCCCTGGACGGACTCTCGTCCAACACCGTTCATACGATTTTAAAGGATCGCTATGGTTTGCTGTGGTTCGGCACCGACGACGGCCTGAATAAATACGACGGGACCGACTTTACCATTTACAGGCATGACAGGTCAAATCCTTCAAGCCTGGCGTCCAACGATATTTCCTCTCTCCACGAGGACAAAGCCGGCCGCATCTGGATCGGTACGATTCAAGGTTCCCTGCATTTGTACGACCGTCGAAAGGATGCTTTTGTACGGGTCATCGGCAACGAAAGCGTCACGGCGATTACGAGTGATCACACAGGTCAGCTATGGGTGGCTACTACCGCGGGGCTGGTGCTAGTGGATCCGGTAACGTTCAAGACCTCGCGGCTAAGCCAGCGCACAGGCGTTCCCGATCAACTCCGAAATGGATTGGTGCAAAGTTTCTTCGAAGACCAGCAAGAGCATATGTGGGTAGGGACAGAGACCAGCCTGTTCCGGTTCGACTTCAAAACCAACCGCTTCGCACGCATTGCCTATGGAGAGAATGCGGTTTCCGCCAACGCCAATCAGGTAAAGACTATTAATGGCGACAAAGCGGGTAACATCTGGGCCGGTACATTCAACGGATTATACAAATTTTCACCCGACGGCGCGCTGCTCCAAAGCTTTAAATACCAGGCCAATGACCAACATTCGATTAGCAGCGACATGATTTATGCGGTGGCGGCAGAGAACAGCGAGACGCTCTGGATCTGCACGGACGGGGGCCTGAACCTGATGAATATCAAAACCGGAAAAGTAACCCGCTATGCGCCGGACGCGCGGGCGTCTTTCAGTCTGACCAACAAATCTATACGAAGCATTCTCATCGACAAACAGGGGATTTTTTGGCTGGGCACTTACAAAGGAGGTGTTAACAAATTTGACAAAAACCTTACCACTTTCGCGCTGAAACGGTCAAATCCTTACGATCCTCACGGGCTGAGCGCTTCATTTGTAACCTCATTTGCCGAGAGAGCAAACGGCGATCTTTTCGTGGGAACCGACGGCGGCGGCTTAAATCTTTACGACCGGAAGACAAACCTGTTTACCAAAATTCCGATCCTGCCGCAAAATAAGCCAGGATGCTCAGGTTTGGCGATCATGTCTCTGGAACTATCCGGTGACAAGCTATGGATCGGCAGCTTTCAGGACGGGCTTTTCGCATTGGATACCCACACCGGCCAATACCGGCAATTTACACAAGGCGCAAATCCTTCATCGCTGAACAATAATGACGTCTTTTCGCTGATGACCGACAAGCAGGGCAAACTCTGGATAGGAACCAACGGCGGCGGCATCAACGTGTTCGACCCTGAAACGCAGCAATTTGAACGCTATTTTGATGTCAGCATCCCACTCGCAAGACGAACGATTCCGCTGAATGGCTACATCAGGGATATTCTGCAAGACAAAAACGGCAAGATCTGGATCGCCTCGCACGGGACCGGCGTGGCCATATTTGACCCGGTTCTGAAAAAGTCTGTCCAATACGATAAGCTCAACAGCACGCTGCCTGGAAACAATGCCCTTTCGCTCTATCAGGACAGCAAAGGCGTTATCTGGGTCGGTACCGGCGGCGAGGGATTGGCCCGGTTCGATGCCAGAACGCGCAGCTTTACGGTCTTTGATCAAAAAGCAGGACTTGCCAGCGGGGTGATCAATAAAATCCTCGAAGATCCGCAGGGACGTATCTGGGTGAGTACCGACCAGGGAGTGAGCTACCTCGATCAAGCCACCAAAAAGTTTACAAATTATTCGCCGCACAATGGTTTGCAGAACAATACTTTTATCCTGGGCGCCGGTATCAGAACGCAGGACAATCTGTTGTTTTTCGGTGGTATACAAGGCTTTAATTACCTGGATACCCGCGCGCTCAGGCAAAACAGCAACCCGATACCCGTAATTTTGAAAGAACTGAGGGTAGGCAATAAATCCATCAGCCCCGGGGATTCCACGACGCTTAGTGAGCATATTTCAGTCGCAAAGTCCATACATCTGGCATATAAGCAAAACTTTACGCTGTCGTACGCGGCACTCAATTATTCCGATCCGTCACAGACCGTGTACCGCTACCGGCTGGATGGCTTCGACAGCGAATGGCATGATGCAGGTGCTTCCCAGACTGCCGGCTACACCAACCTGCCGCCGGGCACTTACCGGTTTGAGGTACAGGCCAAAAATCACAATGGGAACTGGAACAGCCGCGGAGCTGCCGTCGAAATCGTAGTGGAGCCGCCCTTCTACATGACCGTTTACGCTTACGGTTTCTATTTGCTGAGTTTTATCGGTTTAATGTTTCTGATCAGGCGCAGGGGTATTCGAAAGCTGGAAAACAAATTCAGGCAGGAACAGTTCGAAAGGGAAGTTGAACGAAAGAGAGAGCTTGATGAAATGAAAATCAAGTTCCTGACCAACCTCAGCCACGAGTTCAGGACGCCTATTTCCCTCATTTTGGCACCATTGGACCAGTTGCTCAACCGGGCTACGCTTGCCGAAAACACGCCGCATTTACAGGGCATCAAACGCAACGCCAGGCGGCTGCTCAACCTGGTCGATCAACTGCTTGACTTCAAAAACCTTCAGGAACACGAATCGAAGCTCGAAGCTACGCAGGGTGAGATCGTCTCCTTCATTCATGATATTTCTGAGTCTTTCAGGTATTTAGCCCAAACAAAAGGCATTGACTATGTTTTCGAAAGCCAGGTAGGCAGCTTATATATGGATTTCGATGCCAATAAAATCGAACGCATTATCCTGAACCTGCTATCAAATGCATTTAAATACACCCGAAGAGGCGGAAAAGTAACGCTATCCCTCTCGCAAAGGGAAAACGCAGGGCAATGGCTGCATATTAAAGTGTCGGATACCGGTGTCGGCATTCCGGTCGATAAGCACGGAAAAATCTTCGAACGCTTTTTTCAACATGATACCGCTGCGTCGATCCTTAATCAGGGGAGCGGGATTGGACTTTCGATTGTCAGGGAATTTGTCCAGATGCACCACGGCTCGATTCACCTGGATAGTGCGCCCGGGAAGGGAAGCACCTTTACGGTAATGCTCCCCTGCGGGATCCTGGGCGCCAATGTGGAGGCAGAACCGGCAGTTACTGTCATTTCAGATGATGGTCAACCGGAGCATGCCGTGGTCTCCCGGGCGCCGATCGTACCCGTTCCCTCAACTGAGTTGCCTGCCGAGATTCTGATCATAGAGGATAACGACGAATTCCGGCACTATCTCAAAAGTAACCTGGAATACCACTACCGGGTAATCGAAGCATCGACAGGGTCGGCGGGATGGCAGAAAGCGCTCGCCCAGCATCCCCAGATCATCATCAGCGACATTGCCATGCCTGAAATGGATGGTAACGAATTGGCCCGGAAGATCAAATCCGATAAACGTACGGCGCATATTCCGATCATCCTTTTGACCGCTTCTGCGGGTGAAGAACACGAGCTGCGCGGGTTGAACTCCGGCGCCAACGATTACCTGACCAAGCCTTTTAATTTCAATATTTTAAATGCCAAAATCAACAATCTGCTGCTGCTCAACCGGCTATTAAAAAACGCCTATACCA
The DNA here is from genome assembly GCA_035565435.1 of Dyadobacter sp. Classification (GTDB taxonomy): domain Bacteria; phylum Bacteroidota; class Bacteroidia; order Cytophagales; family Spirosomataceae; genus Dyadobacter. The sequence continues at coordinate 3,890 of DATMSL010000223.1, forward strand.
GGCAAATTGACATCACGCGGCCGGAGCCCCAAATCGTGTCGGGCAACGAAAAACTGATCAAGAACATTCTGGCCTATATTGATGCGCATATTAACAACAGCTCCCAGCTCAGCGTCGAAAAACTAAGTAAACAACTAGGGATGAGCCGTGGCACTTTATACAGCAAGCTCCTTGAGATCACCGGACAAACCCCCATCGAATTTATCAAGGCGATCAAGTTGGAAAAGGCGGCGCTGCTGCTCGAAAAAAGCGATATGAACATTGCACAGATTTCCTATGCCACCGGGTTTGCCGCCCCTAACTATTTCACCAAATCTTTCAAAGCAAAATTCGGCGTACTTCCGTCTGAATACATACAGGCGCGTCGAAATTTCTTGTCTTTTCAAGGGTAAAAATGTTAGAATAAAGGGCACAAATGTTCAATTCGGTGGTTGCGATACCGCCGCTGTTAAGTGTGGCGTTGACATTTCCTGAAATTTACCCAACCTTTGATTGATGCAAATTTTTGTCATTTTAGTCCATATCTATCAAGCATATGAAAGACCTTCTACTAGAATTTCATTTGAAAAGGCCCAGGCAATGGTTGTTAATGATATTTATAGCAATGCTCTCGGCCAATCCGGTGCTGGCAAAAGTTGCGGATAAACAGGTAACCGGCCGGGTAACGTCCGAAGACGGAGACGCACTGCCCGGTGTGAACGTGACAGTGAAGGGATCCAGTGTCGGCACAAGCACGGATGCGAAAGGTGATTTCACGATCAATGTCCCCTCTGAGAGCAGCGTACTGGTATTCAGCTTTATTGGATTTGGAAAGCAGGAAATCGAAGTCGGAACAAAGACGCGCATTGATGTAAAGCTCGCGACCGAAAACCAGGCACTGGAAGAAATGGTCGTGATCGGGTACGGCTCCCAAAAGAAATCGTCACTGACCGGCGCCGTATCTTCGGTTTCTCCCAAAGAACTTACAGCCCTTCCCGTGGTGAGCGCCGAGCAAGCACTGCAAGGCCGCGTACCGGGCGTACGCGTAGTGAACAATGGTAGCCCCGGCCAGACACCGATCGTCCGTATTCGCGGGATCGGCTCGATCAACTATGCTTCCGGACCGCTCTATGTGATCGACGGGATTCCTTCCGGCGACCTCAACAACCTGGACCCGAAGGATATTGAATCCATGGAGGTCCTCAAAGATGCCAGTTCGGCGGCGATTTATGGTTCGCGCGCTTCCAACGGGGTCATTATCATTACCACCAAAAAAGGATCGCAGGACGGCAAGCTGCATGTAAATGTAGACACCTATTTCGGCACGCAATCGGCCTGGAAAAAGCTGGATCTGCTCAATACCGACCAGTACATTCAATATGCGACTGCTTTGCTGGGCAATGCCGGTATCGCCATGCCGGGCCGGCTTTCCGACCTGAACAAACCCATTTACGAGGGAGCCACCCAGACATTTGCCCAAACTCACACCGACTGGCAGGATGTCCTTTTCAGAAATTCACCTGTTCAGCAGCACCAGCTTTCAGTAAGCGGGGGAAATAGTGTATCCCGCTTCTTTACTTCCGCGGGCTATTTCGATCAGGAGGGCATTCTGGTAGGAACGAATTACAAACGTGCCAATTTCCGGATCAACTCCGACCATCAGATCACTAAATTCCTGAAAATCGGCCAGACACTGACTTTTTCTTACGACAAAAGCCGTGGAGAGCAAGGCTTTGGCGGTGGACGTACGCTGGTCATGCAAGCTATCCGGAACCTGCCCTACTGGCCCGTTACCGACCCTACTAAACTGGGTGGATACAGCTCCCCGACCGCAGCCGATGGAAGCGACCCGGACAACCCGCTCCGGATCACCCAGATGGATGTTTCGCGCAACCAGCGCATTAAAGTGCTCGGCTCGGTGTTCGCGGAACTGAATCTGACCAGTTTCCTCAAATACCGTTTCAGTTTCGGGGCGGATGTGGTGAGCGCATTGTCCAACGATCAGTTCCCGATCTATAACGACGGCTATAAGTCCCGTACCCAATTCGAGATCCGGAACGGACGCACCGCCTATTATTCGCCTGTGATTACCAATCAGCTGACTTTTGACAAAACATTCGGCAAGCATATGCTGAACGTCACGGCGATCGTCGACAAGCAGACATTCCGGACCAACACGCTCAACGGCTCGGGTTACAGGCCCAATAACGATATTGACCAAATGCAGGGCATTTCCAACCCGAATGCGAATAGCTCGCTGGATGAAAGCGCGCTCATTTCGTACGTCGGCCGGTTGAACTATGAATATGACGGCAAATACCTGCTTAGCGGATCGGTTCGCCGGGATGGTTCCTCGCGCTTTGCGCCGGGTAACAAATGGGGTACATTTCCTTCCGTGTCCCTGGGATGGCGCCTCAGCGAAGAGGAGTTCTTGAAAAACGTTCCCGAAATTTCAGAACTTAAAATCCGCGCCAGCTATGGCGAGACCGGTTTCAATGGAATCGGAAGTTATGCCTGGCAATCGCTGGTGCAGGCAGACAATTCCAATTATGTATTCGGGGGTAGCAAGTTGCTGGGATCCTATTTCAGTGCCCTGGGCAACACCCAGCTGAAATGGGAAAGCACCGCCATGACCAACCTGGGTATCGACGTGGCTTTGTTCAACAACAGCCTCACATTTACCGCCGAACGCTACAACCGCAATACCGACGGGCTTTTGCTGGAAGTACCTATTCCGAATTCGCTGGGTTACTCGTCCTCGCCATTGTCCAACATCGGAAAGATGAAAAACTGGGGGTATGAATTCCAATTGGGCTTCAATAAAAACGACGGTGATTTCAAATGGAATGCTTCTGTAAATCTGGATATTACAAGAAACAAGGTAGTGAGTCTGGCCGCAGAGAACGCTTCCATATTCACCGGAAAAAATGACGACTTCGGCGGCTTCGACATTACCAAAACAGAAGCCGGGCATCCGATCCAGTCGTTCTATGGATGGAAGGTCGACGGTATTTTCCAAAGCCAGGCCGAGATTGACCAGGCCAATGCCATTGACGGCAACGACCAGACCAAATATCAGCCTGCCGCGGCACCCGGTGACATCCGGTTCAAGGACCTGAATGGCGACGGCATTATCGACGGCAACGACCGCGAGTACCTGGGCAGTTTCATTCCAAAATTCAGCTACGGCGGTAACTTCGGCGGCAGCTACAAGGGTTTCGATGTCACACTGTATTTGCAGGGTGTTCAGGGCAACAAGATTTACAATGGCACCAAGGTGATCGAGCAGGGTATGCTGCGGCTGTTCAATGCTGGAACCGATGTGCTGAATGCGTGGACCCCAACCAACACCGACACCGATGTTCCCCGCGCGGTGAGCGGCGACCCGAACAACAACAGCAAAACAAGCGATCGGTTTGTGGAAAATGGCTCTTATATGCGGATCAAGAATTTCAGCATCGGGTACACGATCCCTTCCAAAGGACTTTCCGCGCTGACCCGGAACACCATTACCAAAGCCAGGGTGTATGTATCGGCAACCAACTTGCTCACATTCACCAAGTATTCGGGCCTCGACCCGGAAATCGGTGTGAACGGTTCATCCACGGCAACGGGCACGCAGCTGATCAATGGAATTGACTACGGCATGTACCCGCAGCCCAGGACCTTGCAGGTAGGATTGAGTTTTGGCTTCTAATCACATTTGAAAAAGCATTGCAATGAAAAGAAATATCATATTGGCGTCAACGCTTTTACTGGGTATGGTCCTTTCCTGTAACCAGGATGTGCTGGAAAAAACCAACCCAAACGGTGTTACTGTCGAGAATTACTATAAAAACGGCGCCGAACTGACCAGCGGCGTGACCAGCGTGTACTCTATGCTCAAAGCCAACAACCTGGTGGCGCGCGAATGGTTCTTTCTGCACGATCTCCGGAGCGACGATATGGCCGCGGGCGGTGGTCAATTAGAAACGCCCCGCAACCAGTTGCTGCTCGGCACGCACGATAGCGGTAACTCGGTCATGGGTACCGTGTGGCTGGCCTATTACCGGCTGATCCACCGTGCCAACTCAGTGGTGGACAACTCCACCGCCGTGGCAGACATTCCGGCTGCCGACAAGGCCCGCCTGCTCGCCGAAGCCCGCTTCCTGCGTGCGTATGCCTATTACGAGCTGGTGAGCATGTGGGGCGGCGTGCCTTTGTATAAAAACTATGTATTAACCGTCGACGGAAGCCTGCCCAGATCGACCGACGCCGAAGTATACGCCTACGTTGTTTCCGAACTGAAAGAAATCCAGGACCAGCTCCCAGCCACCTATAATGCCGCAAACCAGGGAAGAGCGACCAAGGGTGCCGCACAAATGCTGCTGGCGCGGGTGTTCATGCAGCAAGGCGATTATGCAAATGCCAAAACGGAATTGCTGAAAGTATATGATTCCAATCTTTACGCGTTGGTAGACAACTACAACGATAACTACCTGGAAGAAACCGAATTCAACAAGGAGTCCATTTTCGAAGTCAACTTCTATCCTTCCGGCGGGGTTTACAACTGGGACGGAGACGGAAACGGTGCTACGGCCGGAACCGAGACCGTGCGCACGCAGGAATATTCGGCCATCGGCTGGCGCAACGTAATCCCTTCGAATGGTTTGCTCAATGAATTTGAAAAAACCACTAAAGGCGACGCCAAGACCGATCCACGGTATGAGGACTCGTTTTATTTCACGGGGGAAAAGTACAATAACGGGGCGTCGACGCTGACCGACGGTCAGCAGAACGGCAGCTCATCGGTCGTGGATGGCGTTACCAAAAAGGTAAGCTGGCAAAAATATTCGCTGATGTACAAAATGAACGAGTCGTTTCTGACCGGCGGGATCAATCAGCGGATCATGCGGTTTGCGGAAACCATACTTTCCCTGGCGGAAGTGGAAAACGAGCTGGGCAATATTCCACAGGCGGTCAAATACCTGAACATGACGCGCGCGCGGAAAAGCGTTTCAATGCCTGCCTACCCTACCGCAAAATATCCGGTTACCACCAAAGACCAGGTGTTTGCGGCTATCATGCACGAACGCCGCGTGGAGCTGAGCGGGGAGCAGATCCGCAACTGCGATATTCTGAGATGGCGTAAAAACGGAAAGCTCAAAGCCGAGCCCATCGCCTATTTCCAGGCTAAAAAACACGAATTACTGCCTATCCCTCAACAGGAAGTAGATAACAATGCAAAGATTGACGCCAAAGATCAGAACCCGGGTTATTGATCCTGAAAATAAAGAAGCAAATGCAAGACGGCACCGGTTTACCACCGGTGTCTTCTGTTTGCTATCTATATTGATTATCAACACATTCATTTCCTGCAAAAACAAAGGCGACACCTTGTTCCGGCTGCACACGCCGGATGAAACGCAGGTCAGCTTTGTGAACCGGCTTACGCCCAATGATTCCATCAATCCGTTCACTTTCACCAATTTTTATAACGGGGGCGGCGTCGGGATCGGAGATGTGAACGGGGACGGGAAGCCCGACATTTTCTTTGGCGGCAACCAGGTCAGCAGCAGGCTGTATTTAAGCAGAATCGACACCGTTTCCCAAAAATGGGCGTTCGAAGACGTTACCGAAAAGGCCGGCGTCACCACTACCCGCTGGTGCAGCGGCATTTCCATGGTCGATATCAACCAGGATGGACTGCTTGACATTTACATCAGCGTGGCGAGTCATATCAAAATGCCCGAATCTGAAAACCTGCTTTTTGTTAATCAAGGCAACGGGGCCGATGGCGTGCCGACGTTTAAAGAATTCGCGAAAGCATACGGGTTGAATACCCGTGCATTCACCACCCAAACCGCCTTTTTCGATGCGGACCTGGACGGTGATTTGGACGCCTACCTGATGAATACCGCTCCGGACCTGCAAAACCCGAATTTCATCCGCAAAACCTATCACGACGGCTCTTATCCTAGCACCGGTAAATTTTATATCAATGAAGGCCGGGAAGAAAACGGGCTGCCCAAATACACCGACATTTCCAAAGAAGCCGGCGTGAAATACGAGGGCCTTGGTCTGGGCCTGGCTGTGAGCGATCTGAACAAGGACGGCTACCCGGATATTTATTGCTCCAACGACTTCATCAGCAGCGATATGCTCTACCTCAACACCGGGAAAGGTGCGAAACCGCTTTTCAACAACGTAATCAAGAAAGCGACTGCACATACCAGCCTGTTCGGCATGGGTGTAGATATCGCCGACATCAATAATGATACATATCCCGACATATTCCAGCTCGATATGCTGCCCGAAGATAACCTGAGGCAGAAAAAAATGCTGGCCGGCCGCATGGCCGCGGGCCTCGTGAACGGCATCCAGTCGCGCCAC
>DATMSL010000224.1:0-8581 GCA_035565435.1 Dyadobacter sp.
GTTTTTTGCAAAAAACATCCTGGATGCATTCCTGACAGCCTTTCTTACGAACAAAACATCCCAGCGTGCAACTCGACCGTAAGCTCAACGACCCGGAATCCGGCCCGAACTCATCCAGCCCTCAGGGACAGGATATTGCTCTGGTGGAAAAGAAGGTTGCCGAACTGATCGAAGCGATTGAACAGGCTGATATCGACGCGCACCTTTCGAAACATTATCAGAAGGAGATCGCGGATGCATTTCACCGCTCGGCGGCGACCCAGAAAAAGCTGGCGCCATTCAGGGAACTCGACCAGGACAACAACCTCTCGCGGGAGGAACTTCTCGAAGGACTTGAAAAGCTCCTGGCCGAAAACCAGTTCGATAGCCGGATCAATGCGCCCAAGCGAAGCGGGATGGTCCAGAAAGGTGTGATGTTCATTCTCGCGATCCTGCTGATCGTCGTCGGCTTTGCGATGATTATCATGCCTGCACCGCCTAGTTTCGAGCTTTTTACAGTGTATTACTTCAATATCAATGACGGTGTCACGATCATGGACCTTGTCTCGCTCCTGATTATTTTTGGAGGAGTACTTTTGTTTGTATTAAACTTCAACAAGAAATGATCAGCTTCGCCGAGCCGCAAACCACTGTCAAAAAGATTCTGCTCGTGGAGGATAACCTGCTTTTCCGCAAGGTTATCGAACATGCCCTGTTGAAAGCAGGATACAACTGTGTGCTATGCGAATCGGCGACGGAGGCTTTGAATATGCTGCTTGTGGAAACGCCGGACCTGATCCTCTCCGACTATGATATGCCCGAAATGAACGGTTTCGATTTCCGGCAGGCAGTATTGCTCAATCCGAATGTCAGCGATATCCCGTTCGTTTTCCTGACCTCATTTACCGACAACAACCTGGTACTCGAAGGCCTGAATATGTCGGCGTTGGACTTCATCAATAAGGAAACGCCGATCCCGGTGATCATTACCAAGCTCAACAATATTATCAAAACCCTTGAAAACGAACACCTAAGGTCGGTAAGGGAATTGAAAGTGGCTGCTGAAACGCTCAATGTCAAATCGATCCCGACGCATGCACCGACTGTGAGCGGTTACCGCATCTTTTACTGGCACAAGGGCTACCGAGGCTATCCCGGCGGTGATTTTATCGATTTTGTGCAGGTCGACAGCCGTTTCTGCTTCGCATTTCTGGGCGATATCATGGGTAAGAAATGGAAGGCCTGGTTTTTCACATTCGGCTTTTTGAGCTACATCCGCGCCGCGATACGCTTCTGCGTGCTCGACCAGGATTTCGAGCTGGTAACCATCGTACAAAAGATCAATAAGCTGATTTGCCTCGACGAAAGTTTGCAGAATATCCTTTCAAGCCTGTCGCTACTCCTGCTCGACACCCGCACGGGCGAGGTGCATTACACAGGCGCGGGTGACCTTCCGCTTGTCAGTTATGCTCCCGGAACCGGCAAGATTTCGACCATCCAGTCCACCGGGCTGCTGCTGGGTTTGCTGGAAGACGGCCTTTACGACAAACAGACAGTGGCCATGAAGCCGGGCGATCAGCTGGCCATCTTTACCGACGGCATGATCGACATTCCCTCGAATGGGTCAAAGAGAAGCGACTACCCATTTTTTGTAGAAAAAATAACCCCATACCTGGGCAAGCCCGACAGTTTCGGGCTGATCAGGAAGCATGTGCTCGATCTGATCGACGATACTAACCAAATGGATGATGCGAGCATCATTTTTATAGAAAAACAATAGCCCTTTATGATACTGAAAGTTGAGGAATTAAACCGCGTGGTACAGGCCACGATTTTACCGGAAGAGGCCAGCCTTTCGAATGCGGAAGCATTCAAAGAGGAAATGATCACGATTATCGGCAACGGCGTGCGGCTGGTAATCGTCAGTTTTGAAAACGTGAATTACATCGACAGCTCATTTCTGGGAAGTCTGGTGGTGGCGTTGAAATACGCCATGCCTCGCAACGTCGATATTTACCTGGTCTCGCTCAAACCAGATGTTAAGAACCTGCTTACGCTCATCCGGATGGATAAGGTATTCAGGATATTTAGCAATTATGAAGAGGCGCTGGGAACACTTAGCTAGTTTATGAGGGAGGATTCGGATCAGATCACGATTGTTTTCAAAAGTAGCCGGGAGGGCATTCCCGGTACGCTGAACCTGTGCCTTGACCATATCCGTCAAAAAACGGGTACTTCCCCACTCCATGAAGACTTGTTAGCCAAAATCAAATGGGTACTTATGGAGCTGCTTACCAATGCGGTGAAGCATTCGGGCGAGCGGGAATCGGTGCTCAAAATCGGCTTGACAATAGATGCCGTAATCCTCGAAAAAGAAGATTACGGCAAGCCGCTCGTACTTACCGGCCAGGACAAGAAAAAGATCATGTGGCCGCTGGAAGAAATGGTCCGGCCGTTGGATTTCCCTATTTACCACAACGGCATGGATTCGCTCTGTGTGCGCACCGACGAATCGGGCCGGGCGATCTTCTTCATCGAACAGCTCGCCGAACTGGAAATGCCTGCCCTGCTATCGGACACCAGCGAGCATTTCGGATTACTTATTATGACCAAGGCTTCCGACGAATTCGCCTACGAGCACGAGCCCGAAACGGGTCTGAACCGGTTTATCAGTACATTCTATTTTACTCAGCCACTCCCATGAAACACCGCTTCGAAGTTCTGGACATTTTTCGGGGCCTGTTTGCTTCACTGGTATTCCTGTTCCACCTCGGGCCGTTTGCCAATACAGCCATTCTGAACAACCGTTTCGTTGAGAATTCGGACATGTTTGTCGATTTCTTCTTTGTGCTCAGCGGGTTTGTGATCGCGTACAGCTACCAGTCGCTGGCCGATTGGAGGCAGTTCAGGTTGTTTCTCAAAAAACGAGTCTACCGCATTTATCCGCTGCATTTCGTTATGCTACTGGCATTTGTGGGTATGGAAGTGGCCAAAAACATGCTCAGTCCTTATATAAAGGTCAACAACCTGGTAAATCCGGCCAACAATATCTATACCTTTTTCACCTCGCTTTTCCTGGTCAACTCCACGCCGGTGCCGGGCGTGAAGGATGTCAGTTGGAATATCCCGAGCTGGTCGATCAGCGCGGAAATGATGGCTTACCTGGTTTTCGGGAGTCTGGTCGTTTACATTCACCGGAGCAACCAGTTCCGCAGCCGCAATGCCTGGTATGGTCTGATGATCGTCGTATCGCTTACTGCGCTCTGGTCGGTATCCAATAGCTTCCAGATCAATTACAGCTTCGATTACGGCTTTTTGAGAGGCATTCTGGGCTTTTTCACCGGCGTGCTCTGCTTTAATCTTTTCAGCAACACACACGTACAGGTACGCGAGTGGTCGCCTGCGTTGTTTTCGATCACCGAAATAATCGCGCTAACCCTGATCGGCCTCAGCATTTACAATGGCGAGGTTATGAAACCCTGGGGCGCCGTTTTTGAAATACTGTTCTTCATTTGCATTTACACATTTGCCTATGAAAAAGGTATTATCTCAAAAGCATTCAAAAGTGTGAAGCTGCTGCACAAGCTAGGGCAATACTCCTACTCGATTTATATGACGCACGCCCTGCTGATCAGCCTTTTCAACGTGCTGTTCATCCGCATCCTGAAATTTCCACCCGAAGCCTATTCCTACCTATTCATTTTCAACTTCATACTGATCTATTTCGTTTCGGCGTGGACCTACAAGCATATTGAAATGCGCTTTCAATACAAATCGCCCAAAAAAGTGCAGGAAGGAGAAATGGCTCGTAAATAAATTGCTTGCCGACGGCGGTCAACCCTCAGTCACGGCTGGATCACCTGTTCGAGATGGTAATGGATAATATCGGCAATCTCCTCGATGCGATTCTCCCAGGTATTTTCTGCGGCAATCGTCACCCGCGTCTTGCGCTGCCCGGCGTCGTCAGTTTGCAACGCGGTACAAATGGCCTCCGAAAAGCGCTCTGCATTTTCGCAAAACGTCACCGCACCTTTGGTAAATTCTTTTAAATCGGGGTTAAAATCAGTGGCCACCACAGGCTTACCGGCACCCATGTATTCGAAGAGCTTCAATGGAAAAATACTGCTGCTCGCCTCGTCCTTTTTGAAAGGAATCAGCGCCACATCGAATCCCTTGATCACTGCCGGCACATCATCATAGCCGATCGGGCCGGGGAAATGCACGTTTCCCGCGGTAAAGAACCACTCGGGTACGAATTCCCTGGAAACCGGGCCTGCAAATACAAAGCTCTTCCCGGGGTTGGCCACTATTACCTTTTGCAGCAGATCGTAATCCATACGCCCGTCAATAGCGCCCAGGTAACCGATTAAGGGCTTTTTCAATGCGTCAATGGCCGGGTGTACCGGTAAATCGGCGCTCAGTGCTTTGCTGCTACGGCCCAGATCGGCGGCGTTTGCCACAAAATAGCTGTACGGGTTCTGCTTTTTCTTTTCCTCGTACAACTGCTTGCTGCTGCAAATCACGGCATCGCTCTGTTTCACCAGAATATCCTCCGAAGCCAGCCCATGGCGTCGGTTAAACGGCAGCGCCACCGGACCAAGGCAGTGGTATACTTTCAGCTTCGGAGTGAGGCCGTCGGTGAGCCCGGGATAATGGAAGTTGAAGGAATTGATAAAAATATAATCCCTGATCTTGTGCGTTTTGAGAATGCTTTTCAGTCTGGCACGAATCAGGAACTCGTTGAATTTCAATGCAGCGCGAAATAACCCGTTCTCCGGCAGGAAGTTGACCGACAACAACGCCGGCGGTATGATCACTTTCAGGTTGGGGATACCGGTTTCGATCAGCGAATGTCCGGTGAGCGAAAAATGCGCCTTGCGCAACGGGTAACCGGGTGTTTTGCCCAGCCTGATAAAGGCCCTCAGCGTAAATGGATTCTCGATATAGTAGACCTCATTTTCCCGGGCGAGCAGCCTGGCCGTCGTGTAGCTAGCGGATTCAATCGGGGCGTCAAACCGGGGTAGGCCAAAGATGATAATCTGATGTCCTTTCAGTTTCATTGGCAAGGCGTATTGGTAGATTTACGTCAGAGCGTCCGCCCGGAACCGGGCGCTGTCGTAATTTAAAAATTTTTACAATACATCCTTTATTGTGCCCTGTAAACCATCAGCTTTCCCCACCACACCCTGGCCAGGTTGGCAGCCTCGGCATAACCAGTTGTGAATACACTGAAAAGACTGAAAGGCTGAAAACGGTTAAGTCCCCAGTAGCCGATGCCCACGCCGATGAGCGTCGGCACCACGCCGGCGATCGCCACACCATAAATGCTGCCGGTGAGGTAAATACCGCTTATTGAGGCAATGACACTGCCTGCAAGCATGATCAGGACCTTGATAAAATTGATTTTGGGCTGATGGATAACATCGAGCGTCAGGGCAAAAAAGCGGTCGAGCGGGTAAAGGAGCGCGAACGTCATGTACAGACGCATGATATTGGCCGCCTCGGAATTAATGTATTTCTCCCCTCCTATGATATGAATCGCGACGTCGGCAAGGATCACCGCGCCGATACACGCAGGTAGCAACGCCATGGTAATCAGACCTGCGTAACGCTTCATTGTTTCGATCACCTTCGGGCGGTTGCCTTCATTGTACGCGGCGGAAAGCTCGGGCATACCCGTTGCGGCAAAGCTGCGGAGCGGTATTTCGATGATCTCCATCAGACGCTGTCCGAGGTTGAACACCGCCAATGCAGCCGGTCCGAGCATGAAGTTGATGATCATGGTATTGGATGTCCCGAAAAGATTGGAACTCAATGTGGTACCAACCGAAAATTTACCAAAATGAAAGATTTCTTTAATGCACTCGCTGGTGCGATCCTTGAAATTGGCAAGCCTGGACCAGCCCATGACGATCGTGAAAATGCTCGTCAATGCGGCGCCGCCTAAATAAGCGTAGATGATGTTTTGCAGATTGGCTGTTTTGGTGAACGCCATCACCATTACAAAAAGGATGAAAAACCCCTGGCTCAAAAAGCGGATGCAAAGCAGCTGATCGAACCGCTGCTCGGCCTGCACCACACATGAAGCGATGAAATACGGCAGCGAAGCAATGTAAATAATGCCAAACCATTCGACAAACAGTACCACAGAAGGGTTTTTGAACCAATCCGAAAACAGGAATGCCGGGATGTTGATCAGTGCCAGAATGCCGGTAATGGCCCCGCCGATAAACCAGGCCGAACCTACCACCTCGCGCTTCCGCGCTGCGCCTGCGCCCGCGTAGAATTTGATGAAAGCTGTGGTGAGGAAACCTGACCGGAATGTATCAACCAGAAGCAGTATCGACAAAAAGAACACCCACATCCCGATGCTGGCGACGGGTAATGCGCGGTAGAGGATGATCATATTGAGCATCCCCAGCACGGACATAATGCCGTTTCCGGCCAACGAAAGAAAATGTTTGTTCCTTAGTTTCTGTAAAAGCTGAAAGGCCATCCGGTCGTGCACAAGATTTGGAACCAGGCGCAATATGCGAAGTAATTTTACAATATTTTTGCACAAAGCACGAATAATGTTTTAACTTTCATCCCAACTGCCCGCCGCCTGGGTCAGCTTGATTGTGAAGATGTACAAAACCTACTGATTGCCAGAATATGAGCTTATTGGGCTTACCTAAATGGATTTTACCGCACCTTTTTACAAACAAGCGTTTCGAAGACCTTACCGAAGGCGAAATTCGGGCTTTGCGGGAACGGATCAGCCGGTTCAGGGAGGAAGCTCCTGAGGTTTCGGTGGTAATTCCGGCCTGGAACGAGGAAAACAATATTTATCGGACATTGTCGTCGCTCTCGGCGAGCAATACGCGGTATAAAGTCGAGATCATCGTCGTCAACAACAACTCCACCGACGGCACTCAAAAGGTGCTCGATACGCTGGGTGTGCGGAATTACCTGCAAACCATTCAAGGTACGCCTTTTGCCCGGCAAATGGGCCTCGACCATGCACGCGGCAAGTTCCATCTCTGCGCCGATTCCGATACTTTCTATCCGCCCGACTGGATCGACCTGATGGTAGAACCGATGGCCAAAAACGCGGATATTACAGGCGTGTACGGCAATTATGCGTTCATACCGCCTGCCGGACAAGGGCGAATCGGGCTCTGGATTTATGAAAAGTTCGCCGGCCTGATGATCCGGATCCGGAAAAAAAGCCGGGAGTACCTGAATGTCTACGGCTTCAACATGGGATTCGTGACGGAGGTAGGCCGCAGAACGGGCGGTTTCAAGGTAAGCGGCTCGCGTGTTTACGCCAATATAGTAGGAAGTGACTTCCAGAACGAGGCCGAAGATGGCCGCATGGCACTGAACCTCAAAAAAGAAGGGGACCTGAAACAGGTTACCAGCTCCAAAGCGACGGTTTTCACCTCGCCGCGTCGTCTGCTCGACGACGGCAGTATTTCCAAAGCATTCTTCAATCGGGCCAAGCGACAGTTGCAAGGCATGCGCGACTATCTCTCGTAATATGATGCAGCACCATTTCCCCGATACCACCTTACTGATCACCCATTACAACCGCAGCGGCTCGCTCGAACGGTTGCTGGCCACATTCGCGTCGCTCGGCTGCGAGTTTGCGGATATTGTGGTTTCGGACGACGGCAGCAAGCCCGAACATCTCGAAAAGGTGCAGGCGCTTACCGACCGCTTCCATTTCCAGCTTATTACCACACCGAAAAACCGTGGGCTGGGCAACAACATCAACAAAGGTCAGGATGCGGTGCAATCGGAATATACCTTATATGTACAGGAGGATTTCCAGCCTTCCGGCATTTTCCCGACGCATTTCCAGGACGCGCTCACTTTCATGCGCGAGGATCCAAAATGGGACATTGTGCGGTTTTACGCCTACTTTGCCTACCCTACCCTGAAACCTTTTAAGAAAGGCTATTCCGAAATGGTGTACCGGTTCTGGGATATGAATCATTTGAAATTTTATTATTACAGCGACCATCCGCATTTACGCAGGAGCACGTTCCTGCAAAAGTTCGGGCGCTATCCCGAAGGCATTAAAGGCGATCTGACGGAATACAAAATGGCCGTCAGCTTTTTACAAAAAAAGGGTAAAGGATTGTTTTACAATGATTTCACCCAATTATTTTACCAAAAAAACTCCTCCGACGAGCCCAGTACCATGGAGCGTGCCAACTGGAAACTAAGCGAAAACCCGCTGGTGAAGCTTGCCCGGTTGGGCTACCTGCGCTACCGCTGGCTGAAAAATACGCTGGACCTGCTTTTCATGAAATAGACTGCCCACATGAACAAGGAATATTTCTTCGGGGACGTGACACTGCTCATCACCCATTACAACCGGAGCCAGTCGCTGGAACAGTTGCTTCTTTCTTTTGAAGCGCTGGGCTGCCGGTTCGGCGATATTGTCGTATCTGACGATGGCAGCAAAGCGGAGCACGTCGATTACCTGCTTCAATTGCAGAAAAAGCACGGTTTCAGGCTCATTACCACGCCGCAGAACAGGGGTTTGGGCAATAATATCAACAAAGGCCAGGACGCGGTTCGGACGCCGCTGACCTTGTACGTACAGGAAGAT
>DATMSL010000225.1:0-12088 GCA_035565435.1 Dyadobacter sp.
CTGGTTGGCATTTCATACCTGATTATCAGAATATTACTTTCAACCCTATTTAATCTGCATACTCCTACCGGCGCCGGATCCGGCGTTGAACTGGCACTGGTTCCTTACCAGTTCAAGCATAGGCTTTCGGGAGTTTTCCTGACCTTCGAGGGCTTTTGGGTATTGTATCTCTTTGCCGTTGGTTTGTTGATAAAAAAGGGAAATACATTTCTATCTTTGCTGATACTGTCGATCATGGTCGGCCATATACTGGTTGCGTATGCTGTGTTCGACATATCACGAAGCCTGACTTACGCATTTCCGCTGATGATCATCTCCGCGTTTATCATCAGCAAGCACGAAGTCCGGAATGCAAAATACCTTTATATGGCAGCCACAGCGATTTGCGTTTTACTGCCAACCCAATACGTAATATTTTATCCGCGCCAAATACCCTGGACTATTCTTAGTCTTGAAGAACTTAAACCGGTGATTAAATTACTGCTTTTATAACAGGATTATTTTTCTATATCCATTCTTATTCAAGGGTGAAAATATTTTTTGTTCGCAACAATATTTTCACCCTTGAATTCATTGTTATGGAGACAAACGCCCCATGCAAAGCAGTGACTGTTAAGGTGCTTATATAATGCCGTTCATAATCTTATCTAACCCGAGCATTCATGCAAACCTTTAAGGTTTTTATAATGTGTATTCTGACTATCCTTATCAATTCATGCAAGGAAGAAGAACCCTATATACATAAGTGTGAAGACGGTGTCGTAAAATTCGAATTATTGAATGACGACTTAAATCCGCAAGCCTATTTGAAAGATCCTAGCAACTTCGATATAGATTATGAGGTAATTCAGAACGACGATGAATTATACCAAAAAGTTTTCATCCATTATTTAAAGAAAAAAATTGACTTCAAAACCAAAAGTCTGATCGTAATCAGTATCAATAATAGTACGCGCACTTTTGCAATGACTCAAAGTGTGACGGCTAACTGTGCACGCAACAAACTGACCATTACCGCAGACCTTCGGTACTGGTCGATGCCGGACAGTGGAATAGACTATGTTTTCGCCATAGTGCCCAAAATCCCATACAATACAGAGATTGCTTTTATTCCGAAATACCTAAGATAGCACCCCTCAGGCAATGATTCCTTTCACCAGCTTTCCCGCCACGTCGGTCAGACGGTAACGCCGGCCCTGATGCTTGAAAACCAATTTTTCGTGATCAAGTCCCAGCTGGTTGAGAATGGTAGCGTGCAAATCATGAACATGCACCGGATCTTTAATGATATTATAGCCGAAATCGTCGGTCTCACCGTATGAAATACCGGGTTTGATACCGCCACCGGCCATCCAGATCGTGAATGCCCTGGGGTGGTGGTCCCGCCCGTAGTCATCCCTCGAAAACTTGCCCTGGCAGTAGTTGGTCCTTCCAAACTCCCCGCCCCAGATCACCAGCGTTTCGTCCAGTAATCCCCGTTGTTTCAGGTCCGTTACCAGTGCTGCCGACGCCTGGTCCACATCCATCGACTGCGCCCTGATCTCCTTCGGCAGATTGGCATGCCCGTCCCACCCCTGATGGTACAGCTGAACGAACCGCACGCCTTGCTCGGATAATTTCCTGGCCAAAAGGCAATTGGCCGCATAAGTGCCGGGCACCAGGCAATCGGGGCCGTACAATTTCACGATCGACTCCGGCTCCTTGCTCATATCCGTAATTTCAGGAACGGCCGCCTGCATACGAAACGCCATTTCATACTGCTGGATTTTGGTAACGATCTCGGGATCCTGGTATTCGGCGAAGGTCCCTTCGTTCAGTGTAGCGAGTTTGTCGAGCATTTCGCGCCGCTCGCTTCGGTCCATTCCGTCGGGGTCACCCAGGTAGAGCACCGGATTTTCACCGCTGCTGAACTGCACGCCCTGGTGCACTGAATCGAGAAAGCCGTTCGTCCACAGTTTGGAATACACCCCTTGCCCATTACCGATCCCCCGCGACAGCAGTACGCAAAAGGCTGGCAGGTTCTGATTTTCGCTGCCAAGACCATAGCTGAGCCAGGCGCCCATGCTGGGACGGCTTCCCACCTGCGCCCCGCTTTGGAAAAACGTTAGGGCAGGGTCGTGGTTGATCGCATCGGTATTCATCGACTTAATGAAGCAGAGGTCGTCCGCGATACGTGCGGTATGCGGGAGCAACTCGCTCACCCACGCGCCCGAGCGCCCATGCCGGGCGAAGTTGAAGATCGATCCTGCCAATGGGAAGCTAGTCTGATTGGCCGTCATGCCCGTCAGCCGCTGCCCTCCCCTGACCGACTCCGGCAGGTTCTCCCCAAACATTTTATTGAGCAACGGCTTGTGGTCGAACAGTTCATACTGAGAAGGTGCGCCATTTTGAAAGAGATAGATAACCCGCTTCGCTTTGGGCGCAAAATGCGGCAAACCGGACACGATATCGTTGACGCTCGCGTCCTCGCCTCCCTTGAAAATATCAGGTATCAAAAGGGAACCCAGCGCTGCGCTTCCAAGGCCAAGACTCATCTTGGACAGGAAGTGCCTGCGGTTGATATTCATTCCAAAATCAAAAATGGGCTTTTCCATATTTTATTGTTGTAAGCATCAGGCCTTAGGCCGTAAGCTTTTTATCATGTTTCATCTTTATAACCGGCTATAAGCTCCAGGCTATGCTTACTGAACACCGCTTATAGCCTGGGGCTTAAAGCCTTTTCAACTCTTCGTAATCGTTTCTTCCATGTTGTATATCGTGCTGATGACCCGCATCAATGCAGCGGCCTGATCCTTTCGTACGCCTTTTTCGTGTACAAAATCGCCCACGTTCAGCACCCTGGCAGCCTTTTGCTGGTCTTTCGAAAATTTGGCGAGTTCGGAATGGTAATAGCTTACCAGCAGGTCCACTTCCTTCTCCGTTGGCTTCCGGCACACAATCCGTTGAAACAGCTGCCGTACTTTTTCCGATACCGGTATTTTTCGTCCGACTGTCCGCTCCGCAAGGACGCGCGCGGCTTCCAGCACGGCGGGGTCATTCAGCATGATCAGCGCTTGCAACGGCGTATTGGTTTTTTGCCGTTTTACCTCGCAATGGTCGCGGTTACTGGCGTCGAACACGATCATAGCAGGCGGCGGCAACGTCATTTTGACAAACGTGTACAGGCCGCGGCGATAGAGTTTACCCGCCGTGTCCTGCACATATTTCGTTAGGTCGCCCCGGTTGGCTGTACTGCCTTCCCAAAGTCCCTTGGGTTGATATGGTTTCACACTCGGCCCTCCTATTTCGGGATTCAGCAAGCCGCTGGTGGACAACACAATATCCCGCACCATTTCGGCAGGCACGCGGTAGCGCGCCCCGCGCGACAGATATATATTCTCGGGGTCCTTCTCCTTTTTTGCTTCGGTCAGTCTGGACGACTGCCGGTAAGTAGCGGAGGTAACAATTTGCTTTACGAGACGCTTCACATCCCAGCCGTGGTTCATGAAATCCACCGCGAGCCAGTCGAGCAATGCGGGGTGCGAGGGCAGATCTCCCTGCATGCCAAAATCGCCGGCGCTTTTGACAATCCCGCGTCCGAAAAACTCCTGCCATACCCGGTTTACAAACACCCGCGCCGTCAGCGGATTATTTTTATTGAACATCCATCCGGCCAAACCCAAACGATTTCTCGCATACTTCGTGGTGTCGAACGGCATCACCGATTTTAAGCTACTTGCTGTCACAACCTTCCCCGGCGCATCATAGACGCCCCTGTTGAGAACGTGCGTGGGCCGGAGCGTGTCATTTTCGCTCATGACCGAAAGCCAGACAGTGCTGGTGTCCGCACTATTGATGAAATTCAGCACGCTTTTGCGTTCCGCGTCCGTCACTTCCAGAATCGGCGCCACGGCTACGCCAGCCTGGATTTTGTCCTGGCCCTTTTCTTTCGAGTTATTAAAAAAGGCAAACAACCGGTAGTAGTCCTCCTGCGAGATCGGATCATACTTATGGTCATGGCACTGGGCACATTCCACTGTCAGGCCCATGAGCCCGGAGCTGACCGTCTTGGTTTTGTCCAGGTTGTATTCAATGCGGTACTCTTCCAGAATGATACCGGCCTCCTCGTTGTACTTGTGATTTCGCAGGAAGGCGGTGGCCAGAATCTGCTCTTTCCCGGCATTAGGCAACATATCGCCAGCCAGCTGCCAGGTCACGAATTGGTCGTAAGGCATATTCCTGTTGAACGCATTGATCACCCAGTCGCGCCAGGGCCACTGCGTTCTGGAATGATCGTTCTGATAACCAAACGAATCCCCGTAACGCGCAATATCGAGCCAATGCACGGCCATTTTCTCCCCATAGGACGGCTGGCTCAGGAGCTCGTCGACGATTTTTTCGTAACGCTGTTCCGTATCATCATCCCGGAATTTCTTTTGAAGTTCCGGGGACGGTGCCAAACCGGTAAGGTCCAGCGACAGCCTCTTGATCAGCTGTTCTTGTCCGGCAGGTTCGTTAGGCTCCAACCCTACTTCCTCCATTTTCGCGAGGGTAAAGTGGTCTATTTCATTTTTAGGCCAGTTTTCATCACCAACTTCCGGCAATGCAGTTTGTTTCGGCGCCACAAACGCCCAGTGTTTTTCATATTTGGCTCCCTGTGAAATCCATTTTTTTAACAACTCAATTTCCTTTTCCGTCAACAATCCTAAATGTGATTCAGGTGTGGGCATCTGGTAAGCTGGATCTACCGAAATAATCCTTTTGTAAACTTCCGATGCTTCCGCATTGCCGGGAACGATGGCAAACCCCTTCCCGTCCCGGAGCTTCGCATAGGCGCTTTCCGCAACGTCCAGTCGCAAGCCTGCTTCCCGATGTTTGGCATCGGGGCCGTGACACGCGAAACATTTGTCGGAAAGAATAGGCCTTACCTGGAAACTGTACGAAACGTCGTCAGAGCCGCCTCTTTTCGTATGAACGCACTGAAAGCAGGAAATAGCCGAACCGATCAGTATCGCAATCCCGAAAAAGTACTTCTTACAGTTCTGCAAGCGCATATCCCTTTTTTCTGATGGTAAACTCCGGCCAATCCCCATCGCATTTTCAATGGTGTCAATATTTGAATAGTGATGATTAACCGTGCCAAAGATGCTATTATTCGGCTCAACAAATAAGTAGCAAATTGACATTTTCTAACACCAGATTGGTGTCTTTGATCAGCGGGACGTGAATATCGAAAGATATTTAATCACAAGCGGTTACAACCAAATCCGTTTCGACTTCATCTTTCCCATGTATTCCATGATTCACCTTAACGAACTAACCTTATGAAAATCTCAAAATCGGTATTACAGGCAGTCGCCGTTGCGGTTACAGTCACTGCGCTTGCCACTGCCTGCACAGACAACGCTGTTGGTCCAAACGGAGAAAAAACGACCAAAACCAAAACTGTGGACCCTTGCCCGGCCTGTGGAATGGGATGATGCCTGCGTATCCATGTCTGAAATCTACTCATCGATCGCCTGCAACCTGGATACCCATATTTTGCAAGCGGCCTTGCCTTTGTTTGAACAGGAGAAAGTGGAGGCCATTGAGTGGTCTTTTGACAC
Source organism: Dyadobacter sp. (assembly GCA_035565435.1). Taxonomy (GTDB): domain Bacteria; phylum Bacteroidota; class Bacteroidia; order Cytophagales; family Spirosomataceae; genus Dyadobacter. The sequence goes on from DATMSL010000225.1 coordinate 5,586, forward strand.
ACTTTACAGATTTGACGAAATCCCCGGCTGGTTTACCGATCTGGTAAGCGAATTCAGCAGCCATAACCGGCTCATCGGGCACGGCGTATATTTTTCATTATTTTCCGGCAAATGGTCGCCCGGGCAGCAGGAGTGGCTCGAAAAACTCAAAAAGCTGTCCGGCGAGTTTAATTTCGATCACATCACCGAGCATTTCGGTTTCATGACCGGCGAGGATTTCCATCAAGGCGCTCCTATCGGCATTCCGCTTACTCCCCGGACGCTGGCACTCGGGAAAGACCGCCTTCAAAGGATCCAGGATGCATGCCGATGTCCGGTTGGACTGGAAAACCTCGCGTTCTCCTATTCGATTGATGAAGTAAGGAAACACGGAACCTTTTTAGACCAGCTGGTAGAGAGTGTCAACGGCTTCATCATTCTCGACCTGCACAACATTTACTGCCAGGTTCATAATTTCAACATTGATTTTGCCGAAATTCTAAAATTATACCCGCTCGACAGGGTGCGGGAAATCCACATTTCGGGCGGCAGCTGGGACGGCACGCTCACACCCACGCGCAAGCCCGTGCTCCGGGATACACATGATGAATCGGTACCCGAGACCGTGTTTGAATTCCTGGCCAAAGCAATCCCGCAATGCCCCAATCTCAAATTTGTCGTACTCGAACAAATGGGTACCGCACTCAGCACGCAGGCCAGTCAGGCGGCTTTCCAGTCTGATTTTCTTCGCATGGATAGCATTGTTAAATCGTTGGCACGGAAATCGCTGTCTACACCTGCGTACCTATTTGCACCCTTAGCGGGATGTGCCAACCCCATGCCACTGGAAGATCCCCACTTGCACAAGCAGCAAATGCAACTATCGCATATCCTGGAAACGGCTGCAAATGTAAGTGAAGCCAATGCGATGCTGCGCTCCTCCGATCTGCGTAATACGGCCTGGGAAGTTGAAAACTGGGCGCCATATATGCTTGAAACCGCCATGGCGATTGCACAAAAGTGGAAAAATGGGTTTGTTTGAAAACCGTATTTCAATTTTTAAGCAGGTATAAATATGAGCAGCAAGTTATTGAGAATGGACAACATCGGCATCGTTGTGGAATCCCTCGACAATGCCATTTCGTTTTTTACAGAACTGGGTATGATTCTCGAGGGGCGTGCCACCATCGAAGGCGAATGGTCCGGTCGGGTTACCGGCCTGGCTTCGCAACGCGTCGAGATTGCCATGATGGTCACCCCGGACGGTCATAGCCGGATAGAACTGTCGAGATTTCTCGCGCCTCCTATCGAATCGGACCATCGGAATGCACCGGTGAATGCATTGGGCTACCTGCGGGCAATGTTTGCCGTGGAAGACATTGACGAGATGGTAACGCGGCTTACCAGGCATGGCGCCCAGCTCGTCGGAGAAGTGGTTCAATACCAGGACTCGTATCGGCTCTGCTATATCCGGGGAGCGGAAGGCATTCTTATCGGCCTCGCGGAAGAAATCGGGAAGCACACAAAGACAGCATCTTAAACACCAACGCCCGGCAAACACTGGGCTTGCCGGGCGTGGAAGAAATTGGAGCGGCATCAACGCCGCTCCTCTATTTTTACAATTAATACCCTGGATTCTGTTTGAGGTTATTGTTAACCGCGATCTGCGGGCTGGGGATTGCATAAACAAGCGTTTTCGGATCCGGATCAGCAGGTTTAATTTGCCCTGCCAGCAGGAACTTGCCGAAGCGGATCAGGTCCTGTCTTCTCCAACCTTCCCAGTACAATTCTCTTCCACGTTCGTCCAGAAGATTATCCAACGTCAGTACAGTCAGGTTAGCTGCGCCGCGGTTGGTACGGATCGAGTTGACGATCGCCAGGGCATCCGCCGCCGCACCCGGCGTGCCGCCACGCAGAATGGCTTCCGCCTTCATGAGCAACACATCCGAATACCGGTATACCACCCAGTCGTTGTTCCGCTGTCCTTTCGAAGCGTAGTCGAACGGATATTTGATCACCCGTATCCCTGCGGTTTCCAGCGTAGCGCCGCTTGTGCGGATCGTGATATCCCTTGAAAAAACCAGCGGCTGAGTGGCCGGGTTTCTCGCATTGAGCGGCTTGTTGGTCACCCAGCTGTATTGCTGGCCTTCCAGGAAACCAACATTCTGGATCTTGTAATTTTTGGTGCGGTTGGAAGTGGTATCTGCCGGATAGTTGTAATAAATCCCCCTTCTTTCATCACCTGCCGCAAACTTATCGTAGAAGTTCGAGAGGGTTGCCCAGCCATTCCATCCACCGGGAGTCATGTTGTAGTGTGACACCGTCCAGTAAGCCCGGTCCACACCGCCGCCACGTACGCCTTCTTCATTGTACAGCGTGAAAATATTCTCGGTCGATTTCACATTGTTGTCCGGCGCAAAATTGTCAAAATACTTACCAGGCGCTGAAATGGTATAACCCGTGATCTCATTGGCGAGGGAAATAACCTTGCTCATATCAGCCGCGTCGAACTTGGGGCTTTGTCTGTTCAAAAAAGCACCTTTGTTCAGATATACCTTCATCAGCAACGTTCTTGCCGCATTCTTGTTAGCCACATACGCCTGCCCCCCATCCGGGAGGTCTTTCATAATGGCATTCATTTCCGAAATGATAAAATCGATCGTTTCCTGCGAGGAGAGCGTTTTCGGCAGCTCGCGGAAGTCTTCGAGACTCTCGCGGTAAGGCACTACACCCCACAGGTCCATCACGTCGAACATCGCCAGCGCGCGGATAAATCTCGCCTCGGCCGCCTGCTGGGGTGAAGGAGAATAACGCAATACGTTGGAAGACTGATAGATCGCAGTCAGCAACCCGCCGAATGTGTTGCTCATGTACGAGTTATCCGCATTCCAGGTATGCAGGTGAATGGCCCTGTGTGTACCATTGTCATCCCAGTCGCCCCCGCGTGTAGGCGCTACGGCCGCATCCGTGGAAAGCTCCTGCAAACACCAGCGGTTGTCCTGCTGGTAAGGGCCATTCAGCGATGAATAGGCGCTGATCAGCAATTCGGCGGGATTGATATTCCCCGTGGTACCCTTTTCCAATGCGCTGCCGAGCTTTTCGTCCAGGTCGGTGCAGGAAAGCAGTATGCTGCAACTGAGAATTGCCGCACAATATGATTTGAGTTTCATAAATTCTTTGTTTTTGATGAATTACAGTGAAAAATTTACGCCCAGCAGGAACGTTCTTGCCGAAGGGTACGGAATGTACTCGATCCCCAGGGAAGGAATGCCTCCGCTGGAACCGTCGGTGTTCACCTCAGGATCGAAACCTTTGTAGCCTGTAAGCACAAAGAGGTTCTGGCCCGTCAACGAAATGTTCAGGTTCTTGAAAGCCTTCCCGATGTTGCCAACCCTGTAACTGAGGGTTACGTTAGACATTTTCATGTAATCGCCTTTTTCAAGGTACCGGGTAGAAGGCGCCGCCGAATTGGAGGTAGCTTCCTTGATATCCTTGTTAAAGAAATCTTTCGCGATGTTTTTGGTAGACAGGTTATTGATACCCAGCACGGTTGCGAAAGTGTTGTTGAACAAATAATGCCCAAATGCCCCGTTCATATTGACAACCGCCGAGAACTTCTTGTAAGTCACGTCGGTAGAGAAGCCCACGAGGTATTTCGGGTTAGGGCTCCGCACATAAAACTTGTTCTGGGCGGGGTCAACCGAAGTACTCACCTGGCCATCCGCACCTTCGTACATGCTGGTTCCCGTTGCAGGATCCAGGCCTGCAAACTTGGCCAGATACCAAACGTTCAGCGGCTGGCCGCTTACCATTCTTTGTCCCAAAACACCCGAGAAACCTTGCCCTCTCAATGCGGCAGTTTCATAAAATCCGGGCAGACCTGAAACGCTGTTTTTCAAATAGGTAGCATTGGCCGAAATATTCCAGGTCCAATCTTTGTTTTCCAGCACAGTACCGGTCAGCGCGAGTTCCACGCCTTTGTTAACTACCTGTCCATCCAGGTTCACCCAGATCTTTCCGCTTGGCGCAGGTTGGGCCAGCGTTCTTTCAAACAAACCGTCGGTCGTCTTTTTATTGAAGAAATCGATCGAACCTACGATTCTCGACTGGAACAAGCCAAAATCGATCCCTCCGTTGAAAGTTTCTGAAGTCTCCCATTTCAGGTCAGGATTCCCGAAGTTGGCCTGACTGATGCTTTGTGTACCAAACACATACCGGTCACGCGAGGCACCCGAGTCGAACTCGCGGTTACCTGTTTTACCCCATCCGAGACGAAGTTTCAGGTTGTTTACCGTGCTGTTCCCTTTCAGGAAAGCTTCGTTCGAAATGTTCCATGCAAGTGCAACGGCTGGGAAATTGGCATACTTATTATTTTCCCCGAATTTGGTAGAACCATCCCTTCTCACAGTCCCGGTGAAAAGGTATTTATCCAGGTAATTCAGCCCGACCCGCACAAACACGGATTGCAGCTGGTTCGTAGGAGATTTAAAGGAGTTTATCCCGCGGTTACTCGCTACCGAATAATTCAGATAATCGTAGAAATCCAGGCCAACATAGGTAAAGCCGCTGCCGCTCACGGAATTCCAGCTATTCGCATAATCGAGGAACTCGTAACCTGCTACTGCATTCAGATTCAGCGACGGGCTGATATCCTTGTTATAGCTCAGCGTCTGGGTCAACTGCTGGTTGGTTTCAGAATTGTTTCCAATGAAAGCAAAACCATTTCTGATTTGTGCCGGATCCACCAACCCTGCAATATACCGGCCCTTGCGATTACCGGTCTGGCGTGTAATGCTATACACAAGCTTGTATTCCAGGTCGTCGGTGATTTTGTAAGAAGGCGCAATGCTCGCCACAGTGGTATTGACGACCGCAATATCCTTGTAGGCTTTCAGGGAAGTCAGCGGGTTGATCGTTGTCGGGCTTACGTACGTGAGCGAATCCGCGTTGACGCGCAACGGACGGGTAGGATTCCACGTCAGCGCCTGTGAAATGACGTTACCGGTAAAGCCTACACCTACGTCGATCGGTGCGAGATTTTCGTTGGTCTGGGTAAACAGGACATTAAAATCGAGCCCCAGCTTTTTGCTTTCAAGGAATTTGAAACTGCTGTTAATGCTCGCCGTATACTTTTTCAGTCTCGAAGTTTCGATGATCCCTTTCTGATCCATATAACCGGCCGAAACGCGGTATTTACCGTTATCGGTACCACCGGTAATCGCCATCGAGTAATTCTGTACCGGGGCAACACGGGTGATTTCATCGAATGCATTCACATTTCCGCCAAAATCAGCCCCTTTCAGGTCGTTTGGTGCATAATATTGAACGGCTTCCCGGAACTCATCAGCATTCAGCACTTCCGGTTTTCTCAGCAGGCTCGATACGCCCGTTGAAGCATTGATACTCACCGTCGGAGCACCCGACGCTCCTCTTTTTGTCGTGATGATCACAACGCCATTCGCGCCGCGGGAGCCGTAAATAGCCGTTGCCGAAGCGTCTTTGAGAATGTCCATGCTGGCAATGTCGTTCGGGTTGAGGTACGCCAGCGGGTTACCGCCATCCGAGCCGAAACCGCCGCTTCCTCCCGGACGGGCCGAGCTGCCCGACAACGGGATACCGTCCAATACAAACAACGGGTTGTTCCCCGCGCGGATCGAAGAGTTACCCCGGATACGTACCGTAGTTGCTCCACCTGGCTGGCCCGTATTGTTGATCACCATCACCCCCGGTGTCCGGCCCTGAATCAGCTGGTCCGGGGCGGTAATCACCCCCTTGTTGAAGTCCTTGGGTTGCAGCGAAACGACCGAACCTGTCACATCTTTCTTCTTGACAGCCCCATATCCGATCACCACCACCTCTTCCAAGGCCTTTACGTCATCAACCAGCACCACATCGATGGTCGTCTGACTGCCGACGGTAACCTCCTTCGTGGTGAAGCCGATAAAGCTGAATGCCAGGGTCGATGCCGGTGGCGCGGAAATCGCATACCCTCCTTCCATATCCGTGGAAGTACCCTTGCTGGTTCCTTTAATAGTAATGGATACCCCTGGCAATGCATTGCCTTTGCTGTCGGTCACTTTCCCTTTCAGCGATATGTCCTGGGCATAAGCGTGTCCCAGGAAAAACGTACAAAACAGTATAAAGGCGCCCAAACCTTTCGTGCCAAAGGACATCCGCCCTTTCGCGCTTTTTTCACCGGGGCGAAAAAGACGCAGAGAAAAATTCATCATAGATAGATTAGTTAGTGTTTGTAGAAAAAGTACAATGAAATCAAGGCCGCAAGCGGCCCTTAGGTAGGAGCATACATAGCATTTTCAAGTTTTGGTTTTAGTTAGGCATTTGGTAACATCCTACCAATCCCCCGCGGTGGGATCGCGTACGGGAAGGAGGCCGAAAACGGAACAAAATGCGGAATGGCGTAAATGATAATGCAAAAAACGTCACCCCGCTACGGCGAAGGAAAAAGTAAATTATGCGTCTATATAAATAGGATTATTTGAATAACTAATAAAATTTACCATGTC
>DATMSL010000226.1:0-9182 GCA_035565435.1 Dyadobacter sp.
GGCGGCGTTGCCTTTGCTACCGGTTTGGAAGACTTTGCAGGTTCCTTCTTGAGCGGGTTTTTAACATGTATCCCGTAAAAATTCCACGACTGGCTGCCATTTGAACTACGCCCCTCATAAAAATCAAACTCCTCGATTCCCGGCGTAAGTCTTTCAAAGTAGGCTACAAAATCGACGGTATCGCCATTCGCAACGCTTGTTTTGGTGGTAGTAGTAATGTTCTCAGCCCTAATGAACTTGAATTTCTTGTCAATTTCACCGGGCTTGTACAGCCGGGTCTCGGGATCGAGCCAGATCTGGCTCTGGCCGATGCCTTGTTGCGGAAATTGCGGAACGCGCGAGTCGGGGAAAGGCGACATCCGGGGTTGCGAACGGAATTGGGGCTGTTTTTGCGCCTTGGGCTCGATAAATTGCAGATAAATAACCGTGTTGGCGTCCGTCAGTTCTACTTTTTTGATTTTCACATAGGGAACAGACGATTCCTCTACTTTGGGGTTTTCAGTAATTTGCCCGAAGCTGGTATGGATGGATAGTAAAATGGCTCCAAAACTGGCCGAAAGCAATTTGAAATTCATAGTGATATTGGGGTTTTACCTAAATATCAGCAAGAACGTCCGAAAACCAACGATAGTTTGTTAAAAATTGTTAAACGCAGGAAGTCACTGGTTTACAGTAATGAATGGAGCCCAGAATGCGGGGTTGTAGCGCTCCCAGGCGTGACAGGCGAAGGGTAATTGATGGTTTGTCAATTCATAACTCGCCGCCGGACTTTTCTCGAACGCAAAACGCAATGCCTCCTGCCATTTGGGTAACTTCATAAAAAACTTCATCGGTTTAAGGCGGGTCGCTTCCTGGCAGAAAAGCATATCTTCGTTTCCTTTCCAGGCAGGATAAAAGACATTGTAAATCTTTAAATAGCGTAAAAACGAAGGAATCCTCCGTAGCGAAAGCCCGCCGTTCAGCACGACGCGCCGGGTCGATAATACACTTGCAAAATCCTGCGCAGATTCCGCAGGAATGGCATCGAATTCCGGTTGATGCAACGACGGTGCCCCGATATAGTCATAGCCCTTCGCACACCATTCTTTCAATTCATCCCGGAAAACGAATGCATCGAGCTGGTAAATGAGGATGTATTGGTAAGCTATGAAAGTTTTGTAGAAATCAACGGACACCATCAGGCGATTATAGGCGTCGACATTTGTGAAAAAGCTATTGTCGAAAGATTGAAATCTAAGCGAGGGATATTGCCGCTGGAATACAGAAAGATCCAGCGTCGCGGGTTTCACGATAATCACCGGGTAATTGCCCAATACATGCATGCATTGCCGCAACGACATCTGTTCCGTCTCCGTCAGGTTTGCCTGATATATCGGTATCACCACCGCCACCAACGACTTATTTTCAGCCATTTTCAATAATCATCCAGTTCTTTATTCCAACAAATCCCCTACCGCGGGCAGCCACCAATCTTTACTGCTAAACCGGTAATAGCCGCGCAGCAGCTGGCCCAGCACCGGAGTTAGTCGTTTGAAACGGTTTTCCGGCAGCCCGGCGCGGATATAAAAATGTTTTTGCGAAAGATACAACTTGAGCAGCTTCTCGCGCGGGACGAACGGAAGCGCGCGCAGGAGCAAATACAGCTCGTGCAACTTATTGGCTTTTTCTTCCAGAGGAATCAATTTCAACCGCCGGTCGCGCTTGAAACGATCGGCCAGCTGCACTTTCTCCACTTTATTACCAAACCCAACCTGCTGGCTGGAATGGATACGATACGAAATCAGTGGTTCGGGAATGAATTCGATTTTGCCTTCCAGACTTAGCACCATGGCTATCCAGGCGTCGTGGATCAGGTCTTGCACATGGGTAGGAAATGGCATCAGCCGTTCAAGCGCGGATCTCCGGATCGCCAATGTGGCACCGGTTACCACAAAACCATTGAAAAGGATCTCATGTGATTTGCCGCTACGCCAGAGTTGCTGCCGTGTCTGATTGAATTCGATTTCCTCCCAAATCGTACCGCCGGTCGGCTGTGAGTCGTCGTCGATCTTTTCGGCATCGCTGAACACCGCGTCCAGGTTCGGATGCGCATTCAGGAACGCAAGTTGTTTTTGCACTTTGTCTTTCCGCCAGCGGTCGTCCTGATCGGAGAGAAAGATAACATCCCCATTACATAGGGAAAGACATTTCTCGAAATTCCTGGTCGAGCCGAGATTCTGCTCGTTCACATGGATGCGTACGGGAAATCTGCTGGTAGCAGCGAAAGATTTTATGATTTCAATAGTGTCGTCCTTCGATCTGTCGTCGCAAACAACCAATTCGTCCACCGAAACCGTCTGATCAGCAATGCTCTTCAACTGTTCGGGCAGGAACTTTGCCCCGTTGTAAGTACACATAGCTACTGAAATCATAATGTGTATCTGTATTTTATATTTTTGTAAAAGCTTCCCGGCCCGTTTATGGGCTATAAAGTTACGTGGTTGAGCCGGGAATTAAACTAAAAGTTATTAAAAGCACCCGAATGGCGTTACCAGAACAGCTCAAAAAGGCGATTATCCAAATGCCTGCCAAAGAAAAGGATAAACTGCTCCTGAGACTGATCACGAAAGACAAAACCCTGAGCGATCGACTCCATTTCGAGCTCATCGAGGACAGTTCTACCATTCCCGAGCGGCGGGAAGAACTCATGGGGCGGATCGTGCGGACATCGAAATTCAACCAGAACACGCCCGGATGGGTGCTGATGGATATGCGCAGCCTCAGCGCGGATATTGCTTACCATGTGAAAGTCACGAAAGATAAGATCGGCGGCATTGAGCTCAACCTGTTTCTGCTCAACACCTTTCTGGAAAGCTATTCGGATATTCTGCGGACGTATTCTTCGCGAGCCGACACCTGTGCATTATACATTGCCAAAAAGGCCCAGGTTATCCTCAACGGGCTGAACAAACTCGACGAAGATTACCGGACCGATTATATCAAAGACGCAAACCGGATGCTGCAACTGGTTTTTAGCCTTTGTTCCAAAATGTACGCCCGGCAAATGGAGTTACCGCACGAACTTGAATTTTAAAAATACCATGAAAAAGACCGCATTGCTGATCATTGATGCCCAGTACGATTTCTGTAATCCTAACGGGACCCTGTATGTGCCGGGTGCCGAAAAAGACGTGGAGCGTATTGCCAACCTTATTGCGCTGGAAGGCGACAAATTCGATGCGGTGTTTCTGACGCTTGATACCCATAAGGTGCTGGATATTGCGCATCCGCTTTTCTGGGAGGACCAGAATGGCAATACGGTCGCGCCGTTCACATTGATTTCCAGCAAGTCGGTGGAAGCAGGCAAATGGGTACCGCGCTACGAGCCCGAATATGTTTTGAAATACCTGCAAACCCTCGAAGCGGAAGGTGAATTCCAGCATTTCATCTGGCCCGAGCATTGCCTGGTGGGCTCGCAGGGCGCCGCTATCGACGATACGCTCATGCGCGCAGTGCTCGCGTGGACACACCGCAGCCGCCGCGACTACCGCACGGTTTCAAAGGGCATTAACCCACTCACCGAACATTTCGGGGTTTTCAAAGCGCAGGTACCGGTAGCCAATGCACCTGAAACAGAGCTGGACGAACGTTTTTTGGCAGAATTAAATGAGTTTGACCAGGTACTCGTGGCCGGCGAAGCGCGCTCGCATTGCGTAGCGACCAGCATCCGGCAAATCGTGAAATATGCACCGGTACTAGCTGCTAAAACCATTGCATTAACCGACTGCATGTCCGACGTGCCCAACTTCGGCCATTTTGCTGATCCGATATTTGAAGAAGCTGCGAAAAGCGGCATGAAATTTGAGAAAGCGAGCCAGGTTTTTAAAGAAAACTAAATGCTGCGGCTTTTGGTTATAATAGTATCACATCATCATTCAAACTAATATCATAATCCATCGATAACCCCGCTATGATGCAATTAGCTGTGCCCCGGATCGAGGCCGATCAGTTCGACGAACTGGATCCGAGACAATACATTCTGATCAAAGGTGCCCGTGTAAACAATCTGAAAAATGTCGATGTGGCGATCCCGCGCAATAAGCTGGTCGTCATTACCGGCCTTTCCGGCTCCGGGAAGTCTTCGCTCGCCTTTGATACGCTGTTTGCGGAGGGCCAGCGCATGTACGTGGAGAGCCTTAGCAGCTATGCGCGGCAGTTTCTCGGCAGGATGGAAAAGCCCGAAGTGGAATACATTAAGGGCATTTCACCGGCAATTGCTATTGAGCAGAAGGTAAATACCCGCAACCCGCGGTCGACGGTAGGCACTTCCACGGAGATTTATGATTACCTCAAACTGCTTTTTGCACGCATTGGGCACACCTATTCGCCGGTTTCTGGGGAAATCGTCAGAAAAGATTCGGTAACGGACGTTGTGAACTACATGCTCGCGCACGACGAGGGCACTCGGGTGATGATCCTTGCGCCGCTGCTCATCCGCGACGGCCGCTCGCAAATCGAAGAACTTACAATTCTCCTTTCAAAAGGCTACAACCGCATTGTGCTGAACGAGGAAGTGGTTTCCATTGAAGACATTCTCGAAAAACCAGACCATTTTCCGCAAGCCGGTAACCAGGTTTCTATCCTCATCGACCGCGCCGCGATCCGGCATAACGACGAGGACACGCAATACCGCCTTTCCGATTCCGTACAAACCGCATTCTTCGAAGGAGAAGGCACGTGTACCGTACATATTGTCGGCGGTGAAAAAAGAGTTTTCTCCGATAAATTCGAGCTCGATGGGATCACCTTCGAAGAGCCGACCGTCAATCTTTTCAGCTTTAACAACCCTTACGGCGCCTGTAAAAGGTGTGAAGGTTTTGGAAAAATATTGGGCATCGACCCCGATCTGGTCATTCCCGACAAAAACCTTTCGGTGTACGATGGTGCCATTGCGCCGTGGCGCACCGAGAAAATGGGCGAATGGCTGATCCCACTCGTCCGCAACGGCGTGAAATTCGATTTCCCGATCCATAGGCCTTACAAGGACCTTACGCCTGCTCAAAAAGAGCTGCTCTGGACCGGTAACCAGTATTTCCAGGGAATCAATGATTTCATTGCAGAACTCGAATCCCAGACCCATAAAATCCAGTACCGGGTAATGCTCTCACGCTTCCGAGGCCGCACGACTTGCCCCGATTGCCGGGGTTCGCGCTTGCGGAAGGACGCGTCGTATGTCAAAATCGGCGGCAAATCCATTACCGACCTGGTACTGATGCCGATCCAGGATGTTTCGGCGTTTTTCAAACAGCTCGAACTCAGCGACCACGACCGGCAAATTGCACGCCGCGTCCTCACCGAAATCGAATCCCGACTGGATTATATGAACCGCGTCGGGCTGGGTTACCTGACATTGAACCGGTTGACCAGCACATTATCCGGCGGTGAATTCCAGCGCATTAAGCTCGCTACTTCATTAGGTAGTGCATTGGTAGGCTCCATGTACATTCTCGACGAACCGAGCATTGGCCTCCACCCGCGTGATACGCAGCGCCTCGTAGGCGTGCTCGAATCGCTGCGCGACCTGGGTAATACCGTGATTGTGGTAGAACACGAGGAAGAAGTAATGCATGCAGCCGACCAGATCATCGATATTGGCCCGGAAGCAGGTACTGGTGGTGGCCATGTGGTTTTTCAAGGTAAGCGAAGTGATATTGCCGAGTTGAAGGTTAATGGTCAGGGGGTCATTGGTAGTCATGAGGTCGGGGATGGTCAGGGAGCGGTGAAATCGCATACTTTGGATTTCTTGCTTGGGAATGATTCTATTCCGGTGCCTTCGGTACGCAGAAAGTCTTTGCATTTCCTGGAAATCAAAGGAGCGCGGGAGAATAATTTGAAAGAACTAGATGTTAAAATTCCTTTGAATAACCTTACCGTTGTGACCGGCGTGAGTGGTTCGGGGAAATCGACATTGATCCGGAAGATCCTTTATCCTGCATTAATGCGTCTCAAAGGCGAGTTCAGCGAGGATGTGGGTCGGTTTGACGCGCTTACAGGGAGTGTGGATCGCATTGAAGCCGTTGAAATGATCGACCAGAACCCGATCGGGAAATCATCGCGTTCGAATCCGGTTACCTACATTAAAGCTTACGATTATATCCGGCAGATGATGTCGGAACTGCCGCTTTCGAAGGCGCGGGGCTACAAACCTTCGCATTTCTCCTTCAACGTTGATGGCGGCCGCTGCGAGATTTGCCAGGGTGAAGGTCAGGTGAAGATCGAAATGCAGTTTATGGCCGATATTTACCTCACTTGCGAGGGCTGTAACGGTAAGCGTTTCAAGCAGGAAGTGCAGGAAGTGAAATACCAGGACAAGGACGTGGCCGAAATCCTGGATATGACTGTGGATGAAGCCATCGAGTTTTTCCGGGAATCGGAGCCGAAGCTGGCGGATAAATTGCTGCCGCTGCAGGAAGTGGGGCTTGGCTATGTGGGTCTTGGACAGTCCTCGAACACATTATCCGGCGGGGAAGCCCAGCGCGTGAAACTTGCCTCATTCCTCGGCAAAGGCTCTTCCAACAAAGGCAAAACACTCTTCATTTTCGACGAACCGACTACTGGTCTGCATTTCCACGACATTAAAAAGCTCCTCAAAGCCATCAATGCACTCGTAGAGCAAGGCGACAGTGTGATCATCATCGAGCACAACATGGAAGTCATCAAAAGCGCCGACTGGATCATCGATCTCGGCCCCGAAGGCGGCGAAAATGGCGGCCAGCTCACATTCACCGGCACACCCGAGGAAATGGTGAAGCTCGAAGGGAATTATACTGCGGAGTTTTTGAAGGAAAAGATTTGATAATGTGAAGTATGTCACTTAACTTAGTGACATACTTCACCAAAAGTCTTATGTCAACGCCCATCCGGTTTTTCGAAGAAGAATTCGTTCCATACGGCAAGCAACCCGTTTCCGAGTATGCGGTCGTAAAAACATCCCGGGAGGGCATTTTACGCTCCGTTGCGGATGAAGTCTCTGATCTCGTCGGGCTGACTGACAATGAGATTGCTTATATATTGGGTATGACGCCCCGCAACCTGCATCGCATCCAGGGCGAAAAGCGGCTAGGTACGGATGCTTCCGAGCGCCTTTTGCTCCTCCGTAATGTGCTTATCCATGCGCTGGATACTTTTGAGGGTAAGGAAAATGTCGTAAGGCATTGGTTACGGACGCCGATCATCGAGCTGAATGAGCAATCGCCGCTGCAAATGATGGATACCGTTACGGGTTTCGCGCTGGTGGATAATGTACTCGGTCGTCTGGATTATGGTTTGCCCGCCTGACAGCGTCGCCTATGCCATTGGTATACAGGATTACACGCGAAAAATTCCGGCATGATGCGCTTTCCACAGAAGGCGCCAGACTATTTGGAGCCCGCTGGAACCCGAAAGGCATCGGCGTTCTTTACACCACCTCTACTCCTGAACTAGGGCTAGTAGAAACCCTCGCACACGCGCCGGGCGTGCGCTACGAGGATCTTCCTAAATACTGGCTTTCGTCTATCGAAATCCCTGACGACATCAGACATTACACACGGAAGAATCTGCCCGATTTTTGGCAGGACAAAACCTACGGCCGGACGCAATTCTGGCTCAAAGACTGGCTCATTAAACCCGATATACTCGCGATCAGCATTCCGTCGGTGATTGTGCCTTTTTCTTCCAATATCATTCTACATCCTGAGCACCCGCTGTTTGCGGACATTAAGCTCATGGCTCAGGAGCCCATTCCAATTGACCGGCGCTTGTGGCGCAGCTAGCCATTCCTGCACTTCATTTTCCCGCAAATTTCAATGGCCTGAAACACTTTCCTGTCCGTATCCATCAGTAAAGACACCCCGCGGGGGACTTATTCAGGCAAAACCAAAATCTGCATTTCATGAAGTTATATAAGACCGAAAATGGTATCCTCCTTGAAAACGAGGACGTTTTCTACCGCCTCCACGAAACCGACTGGGACGTGGTTGTGAACAGAAATAACCTGTACGAATGGCTCGAAGGCCAGGCACAAAGCCTTATTGCCCTGACATTCAGTGAGGATTTCCCAATGCCCGAGGCGCTGGCGCCGATCGGTACTCAGGAAGTGTGGGCGTCGGGTGTGACGTATTTCAAAAGCCGCACGGCACGGATGGAAGAGTCGGAAAAAGCGGGCGGCGGCAGTTTCTATGATCGCGTATATGAAGCAGAACGTCCCGAGCTGTTCTTCAAATCAACCGCGTGGCGGGTAGTAGGTCACCACGGCACGGTACGCATTCGTAAAGATTCGACCTGGGATGTGCCGGAGCCGGAACTGACGCTTTTCGCCACTTCGGAAGGTGCATTGGTAGGTTATACTATCGGGAACGACATGAGTTCAAGAAGCATCGAAGGCGAAAACCCGCTGTATTTACCGCAGGCCAAATCCTACACCGGCAGCGCGGCATTAGGGCCTTGCCTTTATGTGTTTAAGGAAAAGCTCAGCCCCGACACGGTGATCGACCTGTCGATCGTGCGCGGTGGCGAGGAAGTTTTTAATGGAGAAGTTACATTATCCCAGATGAAGCGCAAGCCCGAGGAGTTGCTGCATTTCCTTTACCGCGAAATGTCGTTTCCGCAAGGCGCCTATCTCATGACGGGAACAGGCATCGTGCCGTCGTCGGATTTTACATTACAGGCCGGCGACGTGGTGCATATTACCATCGAACCGATTGGTACGCTCACCAATACAGTAGGCTGATAAAGCAAAAAAGCTGCGGGAATCGACTCCCGCAGCTTTTCTGCTTTCATAAATAACAGTACCGCTTACGAATGGCCCAGCTTGGGAATGAAGGTAAAAATCACGCATTTCACCGCGCCTACCAGCTTACTTACCATTGATTCGCCTTCGTTTTCTTCGGATTCATTTTCAAATAATGCTGCCGGCCCTTCTTCCAGGATGCGGGCATTCAATGTCATGATTTGAGAAGCTGGTGCGCTCGCGCTGGCATTTTTGATCACCCCGGCGTGCTTCACCTGCACCGGCGCTTTTGCTTTCAAAGCAGGCTTGGCCTTTCTTGCAATCGCCTTTTCAGTTACACATTCCTTGCCTGACTGCAACTTTCTGTGTGCCACAAACATGTTGTGTACATAACCTGTTGCACTGGCTTGCAGGCTGATTATTGTGAGTAATA
>DATMSL010000227.1:0-4291 GCA_035565435.1 Dyadobacter sp.
TTAATTCCAACAAAGCGAACCTCCAAATTTATGGCCAGAGAAACAGATCCGGTAATCAGTGAATATCACCTGAACATCAATCAGCCTGCCGAATTGCAGATTGCCATTCACGATTTGAGATCATACCTGGCCAGGCACATTGCCAATGCCTCACGGCCTCATATCCACAGCTATTATCAGATTATCTGGTTCAAATCCGGATCGGGCAAGCATTTTGTTGACTTCAAAGCCTATAATGTCCAGGAAAATGCCATGTTCTTCATCGCGAAGGATCAGGTACATTACTTCGATGACAATGCGGATTATGATGGCGTATTAATCCATTTCAACGAACTGTTTGTCGCCCAGACGGATAGCGAGGTGGATTTTTTCCTGAAATGCGATTTGTTCAATAACCCTTTGCAACTGCCGTCCTGCTGTGTGGCGGGTGAGAGTGACGACAAATTAGAACAGGTGCTGGATCTGATGAAAACCGAGATCGCTGGTGCAAATTCATTCGGGCGGGACGATCTGTTACGGGCTTACCTGAAAGCATTCTTGATTCAGATTCAACGTAAAAAAAATGCATTTGAACAAAGTCAGGGAAATGCTCCGTTTGCCGTGGATAGTAAGCGTTTGCAGCTGATCCGGTTCATTAACCTGATCGACGAAAATTATACCAGAGGACTGAATGTCTCGGATTACGCCGCGCAGATGAATATTTCCTCCCGAACGCTGTCTGATCTGACAAATCAAATGCTCAACAAGACACCCTCTCAAATGATCCAGGAAAGGGTAGTGCTGGAAGCACAACGGCTTCTGGTGCATTCGAATTTGCACATTGGTCAGATTGGTTACCGGCTGGGCTTTGAAGACCCGTCCTATTTCGTGAAGTTTTTCAAAAAACATACCATGCAATCACCCACCGACTTCCGGCGTTCGATTGCGCATTAGGATCGCGGCACACCAGCCGGTTTGCTCTGGAAGACGCTTTATGCGTCGAATCTTCTCAAAAGTACCAGCCCTTTTCAAATTCTTCCATTTCCTTAGGTGGGGGGGCGGCCGACCTTTGCATTGTAAATGTTGATGACTAAATGAGACAGAACAATGGCAAAGGCTTTCCTGGCATCAAAAGGATATGCAGCTCACGGAGCTGATCAGGACCTTGTCCCGTATCAATTCAACCGCCAGCCACTTGCGGACGACGGAGTTTTGATTAAAATCCTCTATTGCGGGATTTGTCACGCGGATATACACCAGGCCAGGAATGAATACGGCACCACAACGTACCCGCTCGTCCCTGGTCACGAAATAGTAGGGCGTGTAGCAGAGACAGGGATTAAGGTAAACAAATTCAAAACCGGTGATTTGGTTGGAGTCGGTTATTTCATCAACTCCTGCAAACACTGTGAGCCATGCCTGGAAGGCGAGGAGCAATACTGTGAGAAAGGGATTACGCCCACCCAGAATGGCAAACTCGGTGATGGCACGACAACCAAAGGGGGATATTCCGATTGTATCGCAGTAGCGCAGGATTATGTGCTGAGGATATCCGAACGTTTAGACCCGGCCGGTGTAGCACCATTGCTTTGTGCGGGTATCACGGCGTTTTCACCGTTGAGGCACTGGAAAGTCGGCAAAGGTCATCAGGTGGCGGTCCTTGGTCTGGGCGGTATTGGCCATATGGCAGTGCAGTTCGCGGCATCTTTTGGTGCGGAAGTGACGGTTTTAAGCGGTACTGCCAAAAAGAAGGAAAGCGCGGCGGCGCTGGGGGCATCCAAATTTATAGTAACCTCCGATGCACAGGAGCTAAAAACAGCCGCATCCCGCTTTGATTTTATTATTGATACAATATCCGCCAAACACGATTACAACAAGTATCTCAGCCTTTTGAGAAAGGATGGAACGATGGTTTTGCTTGGTGTCCCGCCGGAAGCTCCGCAGCTGGCAGCCTTTCAGCTGATCTCCAAACGTAGAAAAATCGCCGGATCTCTGATCGGTGGAATCGCCGAAACCCAGGCCATGCTCGACTATTGCGCCAGGCATAACATCACCGCCAGTATCGAACTAATCTCCCCGGAATATATCAACACGGCTTTTGAGCGCACACTCAAAGGGGATGTGCATTACAGGTTTGTAATAGATATGTCCGGGCTCTGAGGCTGTTGAACATTTAAATAACCAAGTCAAGTAACTATGAATTCGCAAGCATTAATTATCGGTGGTACAACCGGCATGGCAAAGCCACCGCCGCTCTTTTGTTGAAAAAAGGAATTGTGGTCGGAAGAGGGTCGATGTGGGCTCACCAGGCGATTAAAGCTACGCCGTCGTCTGCATATTTCATGGCGAAAGCCGGTTTGCATAGCCTGACGCAACACCTGGCGATGGAACTGGCCGAATATAAAATCCGGGTGAATGCGGTAGCGCCTGCCGTGGTTGTCACGCAAGCCGGGTCACGGGTGCTATCTGGGACGCGGATGGCGGAGTGATGGCGGGTAGAAATTAAAGCAACAGAAAATCCAATGCAACTTAATCATAATCAAGGGAATGCCCACGTAGCGATCGTGGGAGCGGGGTTAAGCGGGCTCTTGCTGGGCCACTTATTGAATAAGAATAACATTCATTGCACGGTGTTTGAGGCGGCGGCGCATATTGGCGGGAGAATTCAGACAATCCGGGGGCCGGGTGGCGTGCCCCTGGAATTTGGCGCGACCTGGTTCTCTGACGCACATCCCCGATTGAAGTATTTGCTGAATGAACTAGGACTTTCAAGCTTTCCCCAACATACAGAGGGCTTGTCCCTCTTTCACGCGAAAGCCTTTGTCCCGCCGCAGCAATTCTATATTCCCCAGGCCGATGCCCCTTCATACCGAATTACTGGCGGCACGTCAAAGTTAATTACCACGTTGGCATCGCTTCTTCCGCAAGGATCGATCCTCACAGGAAAGCCAATCACTGCTATTGCCGACGACGGCCAGAAAATAACCCTGACATCCGCCCAAGGCGAAAATTATAACGTCTCTGCCGTGGCCATCTGCCTTCCACCCAAACTTGCTGAAAAAAGCATTTCATTTTCGCCGGAGCTACCCTCAGATGTGAAAGCGACTATGGGCTCAGTTCATACCTGGATGGCTGGCTCGACGAAATTTGTGGTGGAATACCCGACGCCATTCTGGCGCGAAAAAGGTTATTCGGGCGTATTGTATGCCCATACCGGCCTTGTAAATGAAATGTATGACCAGAGCGATGCCCAAGTCCAGCGGTTCGGATTGGCAGGTTTTTTGTCTCCGAATGCGACGAAATACAGCCGCGGGCAGCGTAGGGAGCTGGTGCTGGAACAACTTGCCGCTTATTTTGGAGAAGAAGCGAAGGCCGCTATGTATTACAATGACAAAATATGGACAGGGGATTTTGTTACACCGGATGGGCCGCCATCCGAACGCCCGCATCAGAATAACGGCCATCCGCACCTCCGTGCTGCCTATATGGATCAAAAACTGTATTTCTCCGGATCAGAAACGTCAACCAGCCATCCCGGTTACCTGGAAGGGGCCGTCACCGCGGCCGAGACGACGGCCAGGAATATCACAGAGCGTTTGCTTCGCCTTACTTGAAGCTGTACAAATAAGGAGCCATATGTGCCTTTCCCGAAAAATGCTTTTCATGGCGGGTTAATACGTCCGCTGCGAGCATCTTTCGCTGAAAAGTTGTCCTCCGGAGTTTGGTTCCCAAAATGGCTTCGTACACATTTTGAAGTTCATTCATCGTGAATTTCTTGGGAAGCAGGTTTCCGCCCACCAGTTTTCTGTCCAGATTATCCCGCAAGGTCTGAATGGCTTTTTCAACAATATGCTGATGATCCAGAATGAGCTCAGGAAGCTCATTCACCGGGTACCATTCACAGGAGTCGGAAAGCGCGTCGGGCCTGGGCGTTACATCTTCGTAATTGATCAACGCGTAATAGGCCACCGAAATAAACCGGTCCAGCATCCATTGGTATCCATCATCGGGAGAAATACCGTTGGCTTCGAGCAAGGTACGCATGACTTCCGGATCAAAACGGCTGAAATCGCCAAACGTATAAAACTGTTCGAGGTATATGTCTGTCAGCCCCGTTCGTTCATGCAAACCACGAAGCACAGCGTCATTCAGGTTTTCCTGCAATTGCACAAACCCGCCCGGTAATGCAAACAAGCCGGTGTTGTGATACTCCATAATCAGGATTTTCAAGTCACCTTCTGAAAATCCAAAGATCACGGAATCGTAGGCAATATGGGGTAAATAGGCCGTTTGAGGCATTTTAAATATTTTC
>DATMSL010000228.1:0-6421 GCA_035565435.1 Dyadobacter sp.
CATTTTTCAAGGATTTGTTCGAAAAGTTCAAGGGCACCAAAGGCTCGGCTTCCACCGAAACGGATGTCACACCGACGCCCGATCCTATTTCCTGATATCAACAGATAACCGATGCCGGAGAACGTTCTGAACATTCTTCGGCATTTTTATTGTCCTACCAATCCATTAATCTGCGCATATTGGATGAGCATGATGGTTTTAGCATCATTAATCGCTCCCTTGGCGACCATTTGAACGGCTTCTCTGAAAGGAATTTCCATCACCTCGATATTTTCCTGTTCGGTCGCGCAGCCTCCGCCGTCACTTACCTTCATATCGTCGGAATATTCGGCCACGAAGAAATAGAGGATTTCGGTAACGGAGCCAGGCGACATGTAGGCCTCGAATATCTTCTTCACAGAGCTCACTTTATAACCGGTTTCCTCTTCTGTTTCCCGCTTGATGCATTCTTCCGGATTGTCTTTGTCGAGCAGGCCTGCGCAGGCTTCTATCATCATGCCGCTTTCATTGCCATTAGTATAGGTAGGCAAGCGGAATTGCCTCGTTAGCACGACGGTTTGTTTCTCCTTATTATAAAGTAAGATAACGGCTCCATTCCCGCGATCATACGCCTCGCGCGCCTGGCGCTCCCAGGAACCGTCGGCGCGCTGATAATCGAATGTGTATTTGCGAAGGGTATACCAGTTATTCGAAAGCACTTCTTCGGAAGCAATGTTTATACGTGGATTAGTCATTGATCAAAAATGATTATTTGTGATTAATAATGATCAAAATTAATCAAAACTTTTCTGCTGGCAAAAAAGAATGAGCCAATGGTGAATATTTAACAATGCGGATTACTTTGCGGTTGTATCTCAACCGACGTTCCATGAAACCTGCTTCCTACTGGATAGAAAAGTATAACCTGATGCCACACCCGGAGGGCGGTCATTTTGCCGAAACCTATCGCGCATCCGAAAGCATCCCACATCACGCATTACCGGGGCGGTTCGGAGGTAACAGGGCATTTTCCACTGGCATTTATTTCCTGCTCGAATCGCATAACTTCTCCGCATTCCACCGCATTCAAGCCGACGAAATGTGGCATTTCTACGCCGGCGAAGCGTTAGAAGTGTTTGTGATTGATGAAAAAACAGGAGAGTTGAGCATTATCAGGCTGGGTAATAATCCAGATAAGGGCGAGACATTCCAGGCCGTGGTGCCTGCTGGCGCGTGGTTTGCATCGCGTCCCGCGAGCGGGAGCACGTATGCGCTTGTGGGCTGCACGGTAGCGCCAGGCTTCGATTTCGCCGATTTCGAAATGGGCGGGCGGGACGCATTATCGCAGCTTTATCCACAGCACGCAGGGTTGATCACCGAACTCACCTGGTGCTGATCAACCCGGCGCCCTCGCTTAATAGCCTACGCTCGTATCGTCTCCGCGCGGGTCGGAGCCACCTTCGAGGGAGCCGTCAGGAAGTACGAGAATGCAATCCATCCGGCCGATGGAATTACGTTGCTGTTCAAGGATGTAGCCTTTGTCCTGCAACTTTTTAATGGTTTCGGCCGAGAATGCACTGGCTTCGAAAGTGGTTTTGTCTGGCAGCCATTGGTGGTGGAATTTCAAAGCATTTACGGCCTGCTGCATCGTCATGCCGTGTTCCAGTACATTCAGAATCGTTTGGTAAACGGAGGTGATAATGGTAGAGCCGCCGGGCGTACCCACGACCATGAGTAGCTTCCCATCTTTTTCGATGATTGTCGGCGTCATGGAAGAAAGCATTCGCTTACCCGGTGCGATCGCATTGGCTTTGTTGCCGATCAGGCCGTACATATTCGGAGCGCCGGCTTTAATGCTGAAATCATCCATTTCATTGTTCATGAAAAATCCGCCGCCTTTCACCACTACGCGACTGCCGTATCCGCCATTGAGCGTAGTGGTGACGGCCACTGCATTCCCCTCCTTATCTACCACTGAAAAGTGTGTCGTTTCGAGGCTTTCATAGCCTGGGAGCACACCGCCGTGGATATTTTTGCTGTCGGTAGCTTTGTCCCAGGAGAAATCGCTCCAACGTTTTTGCAGGTATTCTTTACTGATCAGATCATTCACCGGCACTTTCACGAAATCGGGGTCGCCGAGGAATTTGGCGCGGTCGGCGTACACCCGGCGTTCGGCTTCAATCATCACCTGAATAGTGGAATCGCTGTGCCAGCCCCATTTGCGCAGCGGGTGCTGCTCGGTGAGGCGCATCAATTGCAGTAATGCTACGCCGCCGCTGGACGGCGGTGCCATGGTAATCACTTTATAATCTTTGTATCGCTCGGTAATGGTCTCGCGCCATTGTGCGCGGTAATCGGCCAGGTCTTGCTTGCTGATAATGCCTTCGCCGTTTTTGTTAATATCCTTTACAAGCTGCTTTGCCACCTTGCCGGCATAGAAGCCTTCGCGGCCTTTTTTCTGAATGCGTTTCAAAACTTTCGAAAGATCCTTCTGCACGAGCAGGTCGCCGGCCGCCCAATCTTTCCCGTTCGTATTCAAGAAATAGGATGAACCCGGATTTACGGATAACAGGTCGCTTTTGATCGAATTGAGGCTGCGGGCTTCGCGTTCGGTTAGTACGACGCCGTCTTTGGCAATATCAATAGCAGGCTGCAATACCTGTTTCCAGCTCAGTTTGCCATATTTCGCGTGGGCTTGCACCATGCCATCCACAGAACCCGGGACACCCGATGCCAGGCGGCCCAGCGTGCTGGATTTGGGAATGATATTGCCGTCCTTGTCAAGGTACATATCAGCATGGCCTTTACCGGGCGCTTTTTCCCGGAAATCGATGCTGTAATTTTTGCCTTCCTTATCCCGCAAAACCAGAAACCCGCCGCCGCCAATATTACCCGCTGAGGGATGTACCACCGCCAGCGCAAATTGTACGGCCACCGCCGCATCCACTGCATTGCCTCCTGCTTTCAGGATATCGACACCTACTTGCGACGCCACCGGATGTGCCGTGGCGACCATACCGTTTTGCGCGACGACGCCTTTGCGGTCGCTGAAAAATGGCTTTTGATGAGGATCGTCGGAAAGAAACTGGTAGAAGCCGGTAGATTCCTGTACAGGTTTTTGGGCGTAAGAAATGCCGGATAGTGAGCCGGCGAGCAGGATTAGCGTGTAGCGTAATTTCATATAGGAGTGTCAGGTTAATGTTGTAATTTATTAAATCGAACCCTTTTTCTTACCTTTTATACCAATTTATTTCGATGGATTGGGGCGATGCGCTAACTTTTGAATTCAAATTGTCCGTAACGTCATGATGAAGTTTTTACGACAGGTCTGGGAGAGTTTCCGCTTTGCCTGGGGAGCGCTCAAAACCAATGTTACCCGCACTATTCTATCGCTTCTTGGCGTCACGGTCGGCATATTCGCGATCGTCGCCGTTTTTACGATTGTGGATTCGCTTGAAAAAAGTATCCGCGACAGCCTGAGCTTCATCGGCGACAAAGTGATTTATGTACAAAAATGGCCCTGGGGCTTCGGCGGCGAATACCAATGGTGGAAATACTTCCAGTGGCCTGAGCCGAACTACTCCGAATATAAATACCTGTACGATAACCTGGAAAGTGCCAGTGCGGTGGCAATAATGGATTTCAGGGGTAATACTGTGCTTAAAAATGGCTCCAACAGCATTAACGCAATAATTCAGGGGGTGTCTTTCGAGTACAATCTTATTTCTGAAATTCCAGTTCAGAATGGCCGCTACTTCATTCCGCTGGAAACCAACAATGCCCGGAATGTCGCCATTGTCGGCGCAGACATTGCAGAATCGCTCTTTCCGGGTCAGGATCCTGTCGGAAAACCATTTAAACTTGCTGGTCACAAATTTACTATCATCGGTGTGCGTGAGAAAAAGGGAGAAAGCCTCGTCGACTTCGGTGGCAGTCCCGACAAAATTTGTCTGATTCCGTTCGCATCGTTTTCCAAACTATTCCAATCTGGCCGGCGCAGTGCTGATATTGTTGTGAAAGGCTTTCCGGACGACGAAGGCATGAAGGAAGTAGAAGCAGAAATCGTGGGATTGATGCGCACCAAGCGGGGCATTAAGCCGCGCGATGGTAATAACTTCTCATTAAACCGGCCCGAAGCAGCCGCCGTCGCGATTTCTGGTCTGTTTGCGGTGCTCACGGTGGCGGGTTGGGTAATTGGCAGCTTTTCGATCCTCGTGGGCGGTTTCGGTATTGCCAATATCATGTTTGTGTCGGTCAAAGAACGGACCAACCTGATCGGGATCCAGAAGTCATTGGGAGCCAAAAACTATTCCATATTGTTTCAATTTCTGTTCGAAGCGGTGATGCTGAGCCTGGTCGGAGGGCTGGTGGGAATATTCCTGGTATACCTGCTGTCATTCCTGAAACTGGGTTCGCTGGAAATACTCCTTTTGCCGCGCAATGTGCTTTTGGGATTGGGAGTGTCGAGCATTATCGGCGTACTTTCGGGCATTGTACCCGCCATGCTCGCAGCGCGTATGGACCCGGTGATCGCGATTCGGGCCAAATAATAACTAGGAAAAATCAAACTGTTTTGCGAAGTTCGCTTCTATCACCATCACACTGATCGACTGTTATGCGTAAATGGGTCATATTCGCCGTATTTCTGGCTATCGTATTCGGTATTCTATATTATATCACTTTTGGATATTACAGTGAAGGAAAGCGGGGAGGATATGTGACAAGGCTCAGTAACCGGGGCTATTTATTCAAAACCTACGAAGGTGAGTTGAGAATGGGCGGCCTGTTCGAAGGCGACGGTACGATGAATTCCTCGCAATGGGTTTTCTCCGTAAGCGGCAAGAACAAGGACGCTATTGGAAAGCTCGAAGAGGCGATCAAAAATGGCCATAGGGTTTCATTGACCTACGAAGAGAAGTTTTTCAAACTCCCCTGGAACGGCGATACCAAGTTCTTCGTAACCGACGTGGAAGTGCTCGGGCCGACGAAGGCGGTAACCCCTCCGGCGTCATCGGTGCCCGCACCGACGGAAATCGATACCACCAAGACATTATAATGCGAGCCGGAGCTACCCTCCGGCTTTTTTGGCTTTATAGCTTTTGCCTGTAAGCCACGTAATGACTTTGTCGCGGTGGTCGCCCTGGATTTGCACTTCGCCATCCTTTACGGTGCCGCCGCTGCCGCAGAGGCCTTTCAGTTGCTTGCCGAGGGCTTCCAGGTCGGTATTTGTCCCGATAAATCCTTTCACGACGGTAATCACCTTGCCGCCGCCTTTGCGATCGAGCCAGATGCGGAGGTCCTGCTGCTGCGGGGCCAGCGTTTCGGGCTCGTCTTCCTGATCGTTGTATTCAAACTCCGGGTTGGTAGAGTACACAATGCCGGAGCGGTTTTTCTTTGACATATTTTCAGCATTAAGGGACGTCAGATGATTACATTCAAGCTTCCCGGCTTTATTTTAACCTCTATTCGGGTAGTATCCAGCTGCAATGGCTCTCCATCGTAATGGATCATCGGGGGCACGTCGGTTTCGACCACGGCCTGCGTGGCGCGCCGGTAGTCGATGTAGGTCGATTGTTTCAACTGCTTGGTAAACAATCCATAAGCGAGCGCCGTGCCATACCATTGCGGGAATGGGCTGATCGTACATACATCGAGCAGGCCGTCCTGCAAGCTGGCTTGCGGGGCTACCCAGGCATTATTTCCAAACTGGCCCGCATTGGCAAAGGAAAGCGAAAATGCCTGCTTTTCCACACCGTCGAGCCGGAACGATTGCGGTTTATAAGACCAGTAGGCTTTGAAAGAAACATTCACATAGGTCATCAGCCCGCGTGCTTTTTGTTGGCTGAACAAATGGCCCACATAGGCGTCGAAACCCATTCCTGCGGTACAGAAGAAGGGTATGCCATTTAATTCTGCACTGTCGATCGTAGAGGGGTTACCTTCGAAGAGCCGTTTCAGGGCTGCGTCCAGCGTTAGCGGAAGTCCCAGGTGCCTTGCGAGGCCATTTCCCGAGCCGAGCGGCAGGATACCTATCGGAATGTTGGTGTCCACGAGCGGCTTCGCAATCTCATTCACCGTACCGTCACCGCCTACCGCCACGATGGCCTTCCATTTTTCCGCGTGCATATGCTCACGTACGAGTTCGGTAGCGTGTGCAGGCTCCTCCGTGAACAGGATTTGGGCAGAACCGGCATTCTTTTTCGCGACGGAGTGGATTCGTTCCCGTACAGCCGCGCTGTTCTTGCCGATGGATGTGCCCGAGTTGGGATTCAGTATAAATAAATAGGGATGGGTCACTGGTCAGGCAAAAAATAGGAACAGAATAAGGATAAAAAGAATGATGAACAGGTAGTAAAGACCATCCACGAAAGGGTATTTCTGACGGTCGATTTTTTTGAAAATGCTGTCGAACTTGCTCATACCTGCTGGATCAATGATATTT